>JBMOIK010000272.1:0-5841 GCA_049317365.1 Rectinemataceae bacterium
AACCGCCGATTCTTCACCCTCGATTTTTCGGAATTCCTCGAGGAGTTCGCGACCGCGACGTGAAAGGCGCAGCGGTACGTTGACTACCACCTTCAAGTACAGATCACCGCGCCGTCCCCCCTGACTCGGGACCCCTTCGCCGCGCACTCGGAGGAGTGTCGTATTCTGGGTTCCGGCTGGCACGCTCACAGCAACTTTTTTGTGGTCGATGGTTTCGAGGGTAATCTCGCCGCCGAGGCTTGCCATGGCAAGGCTGATCGGGAGCGCGCAATAGAGGTCAGTCCCGTTCCGTTCGAAGTATTCGTGGGGCCTGACATGGATGAAAACATAGAGATCCCCGAAAGGACCGCCATTGGAGCCGGCATCACCCTGGTTGGGGATCACAACGCGTTTCCCATCCTCTACGCCAGGAGGAATCGTTACCCGGATTTTTTGCTTCTTCTTGCTGAGCCCTGAGCCTTCGCATTCGCGGCAGGGCTTTTCGATGATGGCCCCTTCGCCACGGCAGCTTGGACAGGGCTGGGCTATCGAGAAGAAGCCTGATGAACGCCGTACCTGCCCTTGGCCCTGGCAGGTGGGGCAGACCTTCCGGCTGGAACCATCAGCCGATCCGGTTCCACTGCAGGTCTTGCAGGAATCGTGATGAGTATAGGTGATATCGAGGGCAGTACCGAAGATGGAGTCTTCGAAGGAGAGTTCCAGATCGTAGCGTAGGTTGGATCCGCGTTGGACCCGCTCACCACCTGCACTGCCGCGCCTCGACCCGCCACCGCCGAAGAATGAATCGAAGATGTTGGAGAAATCTCCCATGCCGCTGCCGAAGATGTCTTCGAAATCGCGGAACACTCCGGAGAAGTCACGGGATCCCTGGCCACCACCCATGCCCTCGATGCCAGCAAAGCCGAAGCGGTCGTAGGTTTGCCGCTTCTGATCGTCGCCAAGGACTTCATAGGCTTCGGTCGCTTCCTTGAACTTTTCTTCAGACACCTTGTCGCCCGGGTTCTTGTCCGGGTGATACTGGATGGCCAATTTCCGATAGGCCTTCTTGATGTCATCCTTGGCCGCGCCCTTTTCGACGCCGAGGACCTCGTAATAATCACGCTTGGCCACGAGGCCCTCCACGATTCACCACGTAGACACGGAGTCGTGCCAGAGAGGGCACAGAGGAAGCGTAGAAAGGGGAAAGACTAGAATAAGCCAATAAACTTCCTGCCATGCCCATTTCTCCTACCTTGTTCCGGCTCGCTTCGGTTTATTCGACTTACTTCTTTTCTTCCTCGTCTACGACGCGGTAATCGACATCGTCGGCGGTGCCGCCCTTTGCTGGGCCATTGGCGTCAGCACCGAAGGGTTTCGATCCAAAGGGCCCGCCTTCAGCAGCCCCGGGACCGGGCTGGCCATCCGCTCCCTGCCCAGGGGCAGCATTCTTATAGAGTTCCTCTGACATCTTGTACTGGGCCTGCTTCAGGGCCTCGGTCTTGGCCTTGATCTGTTCAAGATCGCCGCTTTCCAAGGCCTTTTTCAGGTCGGCGAGGGCGCCTTCGATGGCTGCCTTGTCCTCCGCCTTGATCTTGTCGCCATTATCCTTGATGAGCTTTTCGGTCTGGTAGGAAAGATTGTCAGCTTCGTTGTGAGCCTCCGCTCGCTCCTTCTCCTTCTTGTCCTCTGCGGCATGCGCCTCGGCTTCCTTTACCATGCGGTCGATTTCGCCCTCGTTGAGGCCGCTGGATGCCTCGATGCGAATCTTCTGCTCTTTTCCTGTGCCGAGGTCCTTGGCGGTGACGTGGACGATGCCGTTCGCATCGATGTCAAAGGTCACCTCGATCTGAGGCACCCCGCGTGGAGCCGGCGGAATGCCGACAAGGTCAAATCGCCCGAGGGTGCGGTTCTGCGTAGCCATCTCGCGTTCGCCCTGGAGGACATGGATGGAGACAGCGTTCTGGCCATCGGCAGCCGTGCTGAAAATCTGGCTCTTCCTGCAGGGGATGGTTGTGTTGCGCTGGATCTGCTTGGTAAAGACGCCGCCGAGGGTTTCGATGCCGAGGGAGAGGGGCGTGACGTCGAGGAGGAGTATGTCCTTGACGTCGCCTCCAAGGATTCCGCCCTGGATGGCTGCGCCGACAGCGACTGCTTCATCGGGATTGACGCCCTTCGAGGGATCCTTCCCGAAGAGTTCCTTGACGATCTGCTGGACCTTGGGAATGCGGGTTGAGCCGCCGACAAGTATGACCTCGTCAATCTGGGCTACCGTGAGTCCTGCATCGGAAAGAGCCTTGATACAGGGGGTCTTGGAGCGATCCAGGAGATCGTCAATCATCCGCTCGAAGGTCGAACGGGTCAGGGTTTTCTGGAGGTGCTTGGGGCCACTCGCGTCAGCAGTGATAAAGGGAAGGTTTATTTCGGCCTGCTGTACATTGGAAAGCTCGATCTTTGCCTTCTCTGCCGCGTCCTTGAGACGCTGGAGGGCCATTCGGTCCTTGGACAGGTCAATGCCGGTTTCCTTGCGGAACTCGGCGACGAGCCACTCCTGGATACGGCGGTCAAAGTCGTCGCCGCCGAGGTGGGTGTCACCGTTGGTTGACTTGACCTCGAAAACACCCTCACCCAGTTCGAGGATGGAGACGTCGAAGGTGCCACCGCCGAGGTCGTATACGGCGATGATCTTTTCCTTTTTCTGGTCCTTGTTGAAGCCATAGGCCAGGGAGGCGGCGGTAGGCTCGTTGATGATGCGCTTGACCTCAAGGCCGGCGATCTTGCCGGCGTCCTTGGTCGCCTGGCGCTGCGCATCATTGAAGTAGGCAGGGACAGTGATGACCGCCTCAGAGACGGTTTCTCCCAAGTAATCCTCTGCTGTCTTTTTCATCTTCTGAAGGATAAAGGCCGAGATTTCCTGGGGACTATAGGATTTGCCGGCTGCATCGACGCGCACATCAGCGCCGTTGTCAACCACGTGGTAAGGAACAAGCTTGGTCTCGTCCCCAACCTCTGAGTATTTGCGGCCCATGAAGCGCTTGATCGAGTAGACCGAGTTCTCGGGATTGGTGATCATCTGGTTCTTGGCAGGGGCGCCGATGACACGCTCACCCTTGGGGGTAAAGCCGACTATGGAAGGGGTTGTTCGTCCGCCCTCCGAATTGGCGATAACGACGGGCTCACCGCCCTCCATGACTGCTACGCAGCTGTTCGTCGTTCCAAGATCGATTCCGATTATCCTGCCCATCTTCAAGCTCCTTCAAATAGCTTCGTTCGTTTTAGCGGGGGCTGTGCCCCGTAGGGACTTCCGTCCCCATTCGGCCGACAGATACGGGCCGTGATTCCTTGGCATAGAAAATACTCAAACAGAAGCCTTGGCGGCATCCCCTGTAACAGAAATTGTGTTGTCACCAGATGCTTCGGAGGGCTGTTCGGGCATTTTTACGCGAACCTTGGCGCTCCTGACGACCCGCTCATGGAGCTTGTAGCCGGGAAGGAACTCCAGCGAAACGGTTGCCTCGGCAACATCCCCGGGCTCACTGGCTACCGCTTCGTGGATGTGGGGGTCAAAGGGCTTATCGAGGGAGTCATAACGCGTTAGCCCATACTTGTTTTCAAGAACGGAGCCAAGCTGCCTGCGTATTATCGCGATGCCGTCATGGAGGGTCTCGTAATCGCGTGCGTGCTCAGCGCTGGCGATCGCCCGGTCGAAGTCATCCAGTATGGGGACGATATCCGTAAGGATGCCGTAATTCGCATACTTCTGCATGTCCTCCCGCTCCCGGAACATCCGCTTCCGGAAGTTTTCGGAGTCTGCAAGACTCCTTAAGTACTGATCTTTCAGGGCAGAGGACTCTTCCCCAAGCCTGGCGATCTGAGCTACGAGATCCCTTTCGCGTTCCAATGGGGTGGCACTCTCTGAGGCCACGGCTGGAGCTTCATTTGCAGCGATGGGGGGCGCGGTCGCTGCCTCTGGCTGAGATTCTGTACCTTCGTTGTGCTTGCTCGACATCGGCTCCACCTGGAAAGGACCCGAGGCCTGATGAGGTTCGGGATTGGAAAGGCATGTCCTGTAAAGTAATAAGCCTTCAAGTGGAGAGTCAACACCGAAGCGCCCTGAGATTTGAAGGTTCTGGTGACCTCTTCGTGCGGGGGAGGGGCGCAGGGTCCTTCTAAAAGATCATGAAAACCGGGGCAAGGCGGGCTTTCCGGCAGCCTTTGGGTTCCTCCAGAACACCCATATAGCTTGACAATACCCGCTATGGGACTAAGCTTGAGAGAGGGATTATTTCCGACTTGCTCGCGCAAGTGGGCCAAATTTGCTGCTGAACGAGGAGGCGACGCCCGACTGGGTCACATTCCGTCGTGGAGGTTTTCGTGCAGTTTCAGAGACCCGCGCTTGTCGCGGAGCATCGCCAGAAACTCAGTCCTCAAATGATCCAGTCGATCAGGCTGATGGCGCTGCCTATCCAGGAACTCCGCGAGCAAATCCAGGCTGAGATAGAGGCTAACCCCGCTCTCGAGGTGCTCGAAGACAGGTCCACCCTTTCGCTTGAGAGCATGCCGGAGGGTGATGCAGGCACCGCTGACCGAGATGACCTTTTCGGCAATAGCTCCGATCCTGGCTTCGAATCCCGCTCGGGCTCAGCCGACGATTCTCGCCGCATGTTCCTCGAGGGGGCGATTTCCCGCGCGGAAACACTCCAGGAGCATCTACTCTGGCAGCTCCGACTCCAACCCATCGATACGGCATGGCGGGCGATCGGCGAGGACCTCATCCAGAACCTCAATGATGATGGATTCCACAAGGAAGATCCCGTCACCCTCGCCCCCACAGCCGATCCCCGGGTACTTCATGACCTCATGACCCTTGTTCGATCCTTCGAACCAGCCGGAACCTGCTGTGCAGACTTCAGAGAGAGTCTCCTGGTGCAGGCGCAGCTCATTCCTGCTGTCCCGCCCGCCGCCATCGATATCCTCCGCGAGCACATCGACCTTCTCGAAAGAGGCCGGCACTCGGAGATCCAGAAGAAGCTCCACCTTTCCGAATCGCTCATGGCAGAGGCCCTGGCCTTCATTAAAAAGCTTTCGCCCTTTCCGGGGCGTGCCTATTCGAAGGAAGACCCTCGTTTTGTGCTTCCCGACCTCCTGGTAAAGCTGAAGGATGGGGATTTTGTCATAGTCCTCAATGATGAGGAGATCCCTGTCCTCGGTATCGACCCCTTTTTCGATCGGCTGGCAGAAAAAAAGGATGGCGACCGGGAGACGGCAACCTATGTGCGCGACAACATCAAGCGTGCGCGGTTTTTCATCCGTAGCATCCACCAGCGCAACCAGACCCTCCTCAAGGTCGCCAAAGCCGTGGTCGAGTCGCAACGGGCTTTTTTTGCGAACGGACCGAAGCATCTGTCACCGCTCACCCTGCGCGACGTCGCCCGCGATATCGGCGTACACGAGACCACCGTTTCGCGCATCGCCAACTCCAAGTACGTCCAGACAGACTGGGGCATATTCCAGTTCCGCTACTTTTTCTCAAACTCCATTTCCGGGGCGGGATCGGCGGGGTCACGCTTTTCGAAGTCAAGCGTCAAGCTCGTGATCAAGGAAATCATTGAAGCTGAGCAGTCATCCCTTTCGGACCGTGATATCGTCGAGGCTCTGGCACGACGTGGCATAGGCCTGGCTCGGCGTACTGTCGCGAAATACCGGCAGGAACTCGACCTCGATTCGTCCTTCGGTAGGCGGAGGAACAGCTAAGACTCATCTACCAGCGGCCGCGGAAGCGCGGACCGCGCAAGTCCAGCCGGCCATCGCGCCGGCACGAAGACAGGAGGTGCCCATGACCATCGATGTTCGTTCCGTGCATTT
>JBMOIK010000273.1:0-5819 GCA_049317365.1 Rectinemataceae bacterium
ATCCTCAAAAAAATCGTAGACGAAAAATACGCACCGGGACTGGCCATACCTACCGAGCAAAGCCTGGCCAAGACCTATGGCACGAGCCTGTCCACGATCCGCCAGGCTATCACCCTCCTGGTGGCAGACGGTGTCCTCTCCAAGAAACAGGGCAAGGGCACCTTCATGGCTGAAAAAAAGACCGAGCTGACCTTCCTGAGCTGGATCGGGGAGACGCCGCGGGGACAGTCATTGCTCCGCGAACTGGTCGATCGCTTCGAAGCCAGGTATCCGAACATCCTCATCAAGGTCATCCCGACCATCTTCCCCCGGACCAGGGAGGACCTCCTCCGGCTCATCAGCGGGGGAAACGCGCCGGATATAGCCCACATCGTGTCCCCCTGGACGGCCTACTTCGCTTCGATGGGCGCCCTCGCCCAGGTCGAGGGCTTCCTGAGCGCGGAGAACCTTGCGACGAGGTACGCCGACAAGGACCTTCAGGGAGGTACCTGGAACGGCAAGATATACTCGGTTGCCTGGGGCCTCTCTCCCCTTTCCCTGATAGCGAACAAGAATGTCCTCCGCGATGCTGGCATCGAGGTCGGCAGCGCTCCGCTCAGCCTTCCCGAATTCTCCGAGATATGCAGGAAGATCGGTTCCTGCTGTGGGGATTCCGGGCGCTTTGCCTACGGCATCAACGTGCGCAACGACGAAACCGATTTCCTCCTGTCGCTGTACGCTTTCCTCCTGGTCTTCGGAGGGGAGTTCGTGGACGATGCCGGAAGGGTCGTTTTCAATTGCCCCGGAAACATCCAGGGATTTGCCTGGGTGCGCAGCTTTCTGAAGGAAACCCGGACCTGCGTCGATGACCTGTATGCGCTCCGCAAGCGCTTCGCGCGCAACGAGATTGCCTTTATCACGGACGGGGCCTGGATCAAGTACATTCTCGAGGAACTGACCGGCGAGGATTTCGACAAGAACTTCATGGTGCTCCTGTACCCCACCTGGGAGGGGCGGCCCTCGGTGACTTCGACCTACAATCACGCCCTGGCCATCTGTTCCCAGAGCAGGAACAAGTATCATGCGGGGCTTTTTATCGACGCGATCACGAACGATCCGGACCTGAGCGATTTCTATTTCGCAGCCACCGGCCAGCTTCCAACCAACCGCAACCGTCTCGAGGCTCCCGCCTACGGAGGGGAGTACTTCCGGGCCTTCAAGGAACAGCTGGCCAACGCGAAGTGCGTAAATGCCCAGAACGCGATGTTCGAGAAGGCGATGGTGCTCGCCATGGACGCAGTCAAGAAGATCCTCTTCGAGGACGCGGACATCGAAAAGGAACTGAACGAAAAGGAATATTACCTGAACATGTTGTATTACGGATGATTTTCGACAAGGTTTGAGGAACGATGGGCCGTGACTGGCCGGCATCGGCCCCTGGTGGCCGACAGCATTTCGGATTCGGAAGTATGGAGGGAGTTATGAGGAGAGCAATCATCGTTCTCATGGCAGTGGTGATGGCGGGAATGATCGCCATGCCCCTGTTCGCGCAGCCAAAGGGCAAGGATCTCAAGATAGTCTACGTGTGCAAGATGCTGACCCACCCCTGGTTCCAGGCCGAACAGAAGGGTGCCATGGAATTGGCCAAGAAGTACGGAATCACCTACATCGGCATCGACGCCAACCTCGACGACGAGGCCTTCATGCAGGGCATCGACAGCGCGATCGCGCAGAAGGCGACCGGCGTAGCATTCTGCATCACCGACGTGGCGATGGGACCGGCGGTCACCGACAAGCTCAAGGCAGCGAAGATCCCCTACGTCACCATCAACGACAACGTCAAGGACAGTGCCGGCAAGGACGTCCCGAACGTCGGCATCGACACCTACGGTTCCTGCTTTGCCGGCGGCAAGGCCATGGCGGATCTCGCGACGAAGCGCGGCTTCTTCAAGAAGGGCAATGTCGTCAAGATCATGAGCGTCGACGTCTCCTTCAAGTCCTTCCTCCACGAGCGGACCGTCGGATACCAGGACGGGATCATCAAGAACTCCGGCGGCTTCCTCACGAAGGCCGACATCGTCGCCCAGGACAACGAGACCGGCATGTTCGAGCAGGTCCTCCCTGTCGCCCAGGCTATCATCCACTCGCACCCCGAGGTCACGCACTGGATCATCACCGGCCTCAACGACGACTCAGGCGTCGCCCCCCTTCGCGCCCTCGAAGAAGCAGGGTTCAACATGGATAACGTGATCGCCTGCGGCCTTGGTGGCTACAGCCTCTCCTCCGACGAGTTCCGGAACGGCAACAAGAACTACATCACCATCAAGCTCCAGCCCGAGACCCATGGCAGCGAAGCCGTTCGCGCCCTCTACGAGTTCATCACCAAGAAGACGCCCATTAAGGGCTTTATCCCCACGTCGGGAGCCATCGTCGGCTTCGACACCTGGACCAAGTACACCTGGGACTGAGGACAAGGCGAATGCGGACCGGGGTCTGTGGAGGCAGCATGCTTCCTCCGAAGGCTCCGGTACGCCGGCGACCGGATGCCACGAGTGCTCCGGTCCTCGATCGATGCCGTGAAAACCAGAATTACGCGAAGCGGGTGATATGCAAGACCTAGTCCTGAAATCCCAAGGGATCAACAAGAGCTTTGGCGGGGTGCACGCCCTGACCGACATGGGCTTCGAGCTGCGATCGGGCGAAGTCCACGCCCTCGTAGGCGAGAATGGCGCCGGAAAATCGACCTACATCAAGATACTGAGCGGGGTATACCACAAGGATTCGGGCAGCAACGCCTACAATGGCGCGAGCGTGGACTTCCGGACCACCATCGAGGCCCGCAAGGCCGGCATCGGCATGGTTCCCCAGATAATCGAATTGGCACCGATGCTGACGGTCGCCGAGAACATCTATATGGGCGGCTACCCCTCCGCGAAAAACGGGATTGTCAACTGGAAGGAACTCTACCGCAAGGCCGAGGAGACCGCCTCGATCTTCGGGATGGAAGCCCTGGTCCGGGAGCCCGTGGGGAAACTCGGGGCGGGCTATCGCCAGCTGGTCGAGATCCTCAAGGCCCTGACCTACGATACGAAGATCATCGCCTTCGACGAGCCTACCGCAGCCCTCTCCGAGGACGAGACGAGAAGGCTTTTCGAGCTCATCAGGAAGCTCAAGGCCAAGGGCATCTCCATCATCTATGTGAGCCATCGCCTCGACGAGCTGTTCGAGATAGCGGACCGCATCACGGTGCTGAAGGATGGCAGGGTGATGGGCACGAGGGACATCGCGGCAATCACCAAGGATGACATCGTATCCCTCATGGTCGGCAGGGACCTCAACCTCTATGGCGAGGACAGCAGGAAGCGGGGCAAGACCGATGAAGTCGCGCTCGAGGTGAAGAACCTCAAGGCTGCCGGAGTCCATGGTGTCAGCTTCTCCGTCCACAAGGGCGAGATCGTCGGCTGCTTCGGCATGGTCGACTCGGGCCGTACCGAGACGATGATGGCCATCTTCGGCGACAGCCCCTTGCTGGGTGGAGAAGTCTTGCTGAAGGGCCGGCCCGTCAAGATCCGCTCCCCCTTCCATGCGGTACGGATGGGCCTTGGCCTGGTTCCAGAAAACCGCATAGCCCAGGGAGTGATCCTCATCGCGCCGGTAAAAAATAACATAACACTGCCCTTTGTCGCAAAACTTGCCCGCAAGCGGGCTGGTTTCCTCGACCTCCGCAAGGAGAGGCAGATTGCCCGCGAGTACATCTCGGCCCTCAACCTCAAGACCCCGGACGAGAACACCGAGGTGTCAAAGCTCTCGGGCGGCAACCAGCAGAAGGTGTCCATAGCAAAATGGCTCGCGACGAGGAGCGATGTCATAATCTTCGACGAACCCACCCATGGCATCGACGTCGGCGCGAAGGCGGATATCTACCGGCTCCTCAGGGAACTGTCGGATGAGGGCAAGGGCATCATCCTGGTATCCTCCGAATTGCCCGAGGTGCTCAATGTCTGCGATCGGATACTGGTCTTCCGCGACGGAAAGATCGTCCATGAATTCAAGGAGAACCGGGGTCTGAACGAGCAGGAAGTCGTTCGTTTCGCCCTGGGCTAAACCAGCCATGCAAGGATGTTACCTATGATCGATACGGTGAAGGACTCGAAGTCCATGTTCACGAAGGTCCTCAACCAGGTCCGGATGCTGCTGGTACTGATAGGCCTGGTGGCTGTCTTCAGCCTCCTGTCCCCCCACTTCCTCAACGCGGGCAATTTTTCCGCGATCGGCCTCACGATCTCGGTGATCGGCATTGTGTGCATCGGCCAGAGCCTTGCCCTCCTGACCGGCTCCTTCGATCTCTCGGTCGGATCCATAGCGGGTTTCAGCGGCATCGTCGTGGCCCAGCTGACCAGGGCCTACGGCATGTATCCCCTCGTCCTCGTCCTTGGAATAGCCATCGGCGCCTTTATCGGATTGCTGAACGGCCTCCTCATCGCCAAGGCCAAGGTGAACGCCCTGATCACCACCCTCGGGATGATGACCATCTTCGAAGGTGGAACCTTCCTCGCGAGCAGGGGCTTTGCCGTGGGGGTCAACACGCCGGAGTTCCGCTTCCTCGGAACGACCCATGTCTTCGGTGTGCCTCTTCCCATCCTCATCCTGCTTTTCCTGTATGTGGTCTTCTACCTGATCCTCCGCTTCACGGTATTCGGCCGCTATGTCTACAGCATCGGGGGTAATCCCGAGGCGGCCCGGCTCTCGGGCATCAACGTCGACAGGATCCGCATACTTGTGTTCGTCATAATCGGCGCCCTGGCTGCCTTCGGTGGCTGCCTCCTGGCGTCGAGGCTTGGTTCCGCCCAGACCACGGCCGGCAACATGTATCCACTCAACTCCATCGGCGCCTGCGTCCTTGGAGGAATCGCGATTACCGGAGGAGTGGGCAATCTCTTCGGAGCCCTGATCGGCGTCGCGATCATCGGGGTCCTCAAGTCGGGCCTGATCATGATCAACATGCCGTCCTACTACCAATGGGTGGCGAACGGCATAGTACTGATCCTCGCAGTCTACCTTGACACGAGGCGGCGGCGTTGAGCTGTCCGCAGGGTCACCTTGGAGCGGCCCACCTCTAAAACAACGAAGCAAGGAGCCACGCATGACATCGAGAGAGAGATTCCTGAAAGTCTTCAAGGGCGAGATGCCCGACCGCGTGCCCGTGACCCTGTTCCTTGCGGACCAGGGGCACTTCCTGAACCAGCTCTATCCCGAGGTCGATCCCTGGGACTTCGACACCCTCCACATGAAGGTGCTTGAGGCCCAGAAGAATTTCGGCGTGGATGTCTTCGTGCGCCTGTTGTACGGGATCAACGATCCCCTCAACATCATCTATGGCGGACTTGACGTGTCGCAGGAGACGGACACCTGGCAGGTGTCCATGGAGAAGGTCGAGAACGGCAACACGATCATCGAGCGTGCCACGATCAAGACGCCCGATGGCGTCCTGACCCAGGACTTCTCCATCAACGAGAACCGCAAGGGCACCTTCATGTACGCCTGCACCAAGCATCCCATCAATGGGCCGAAGGACCTCGAGATAGCCAGGAAGTACGAGCCGAAGATGCCCTCGACCTGGCCCACCATGGTGAGGAGGCGCGTGCAGAGGATGAAGCAGGCGGTGGGGGACGACGGGATCGTGGGGACCTGGAGCCCGCACGGACCCTTTAACAATTGTTCCCTTCTCACCGAGCATACCCAGCTCTATTCGATGTTCCTCGTCGAGCCCGAGTACTACAAGGACCTCATCACCTTCGCCTACGAGCGGAGCCTGCCCTACGCCCAGGCCCTCGACGACG
>JBMOIK010000274.1:0-5807 GCA_049317365.1 Rectinemataceae bacterium
GCTCGTCATTGACCAGCAGGAGTGGCTCCAGGGCTACCTCCCCGTCCTCCAGGTCTGCCTCACCAAGGTCTACCAGTTCTCGGGTCTGCACATCGACACGGGCGCAGGTTTTGTCGACAAGAACAATGTCGATATCATTGCCCCGCTCGCAGCCAAGAACATTCGCTGATCCAGGAAGCGCAGGGATAGCCTGCGGACCATGATTTGATGAAACCGGTGCGGCGGTCCTCGGCGCTACACCGGTTTTTTTATGCGGAAGGATGACCCATGGAACAATTTCTCCAGATGAAAAACGTGTCGAAGACCTTCGGCGAGGTCTCTGCCCTCCACGATGTGAACTTCGAGATCGGCACGAACGAGATTGTCGGTCTGCTCGGCGACAACGGCGCAGGGAAGTCAACCTTCGTCAAGATAATCACGGGCTATCACCAACCCGACCCTGGTGGAGAGTTCTATGTAAAGGGCACAAAAATCAGCCGCTTTACCGTACCTGAGGCCCGGAAAAAAGGCATCGAAATCGTCTATCAAGAGCGGGCCCTCGCAGACGAGCAGTCGCTGTGGCGGAACATCTTCCTTGGCCGCGAGAAGGTCAACAAGTGGGGACTCCTCGACGTCAAGGGAATGAGGAATGAAACCAAGAAACTCATGAGTACTGTGATGGGATTCACCTCCAAGGCCATCACCCCCGAGTCGACGGTCAGGACCTTCTCCGGTGGCGAGCGTCAGGGTGTGGCCATCACGAGGGCCCTCTATTTCAAGGCCGAGCTCATCATCCTCGACGAACCGACCATGGGCCTTTCGCTCTCCGAGACCAAGAAATGCCTCGACTTCGTGGACCAGATCAAGCGGGAGGGGAAGTCCTGTATCTTCATAGATCATAACATCTTCCACGTGTACCCCGTCTGTGACAGGATCGTCGTGATGGACCGCGGGACGGTGGCCGGCCAATACCGGAAGAACGAGCTCACCCTGCAGGAGCTGATCGACAAGCTCTACCTCGTCGCCCACACGGGCAGCCTCGAGAAGGGGCAGGAAGGGCAGGACATCCACAGCGAGGGAGGCACCGCATGAAATCAGGAGAAAACGCGACCGCAAAGGCCGCAGCGGAATCCCCGACGGCCCTGGGCTTCAAGCGTTTCTTTCGCCGCTACTCGATGCAGATAGGCATTCTCTTTGTCGGCATCTTCATCTGGCTCCTCTTTCTCGCCGCCGCTCCCCGGACCTTCCTTTCCAGTTCGATCTACATCTCCTTCATGTCGACGACTCCCTTTTTCGCCTTGATGGCCATTCCCCTGACCTACATCATCATAGTAGGCGAGATCGATCTCTCCTTCCCCTCGATCATGTCCCTTGGCATGCTGGCCTTCGATGTGACCTACACAGTGACCGGCAATGTCTGGGTCGGCTTTCTCTCCTGCATCCTGGCAGGAGCGATAGCCGGCTACCTCAACGGCGTGCTCGTCGTGAAGATCGGCATACCCTCCCTCGTGGCGACCATAGGCACCCAGTATCTCTGGCGCGGCGTAATCCTCGTTGTAACCAATGGCCAGGGCATGGGAATGACTCCCATCCAGGATACCATCCTCTATCCCCTCTTTGTCGGAAGGATAGGCGGCGTAGTGCCTGCGCAATTTGCCTGGACGATAGGCATTGCCTTGGTGCTGTGGCTCATCCTCAACAGGACCCGCTTCGGCGCCCATGTCTACCTCACCGGCGACAACATCGCGAGCGCACGGCTCATGGGCGTGAATGTCGACAGTACCAAGATCTGGAGCTTTATCATCCTCGGCGTGGCCGCGGCCTTTGCCGGCTTTGTCGTAAGCGAGGAAGTCCTCTACTATTGGCCGACCCTCGGTGAGGGCTACATGATGAACACGCTGGCCTCGGTCTTCCTGGGCGGCACATCCCCCTACGGTGGCACCGGCACGATACTGGGCACCTTCATTGCCTGCTTTATAATTGGTGCAATCAACGCAGGGATCGTGGCGGCGGGCATGACTGCCTTCTGGACGAACGTGATCTATGGACTTATCGTGCTGATCTCGGTCTCGCTCCAGGCGGTATTGATCAAGCGCCTTAAATAGTTACAGACATAGTGACAGAAATAGTTACAGACATAGTTACAGAAATAGTTACAGACATAGTTACAGAAATAGCGGCGAAGAGGAGAGGACAACCATGAGCATGAAACACCGGGATCGTGTCGCAACGGCGCTTGCCCACGAGGCGCCAGACCGCTGCCCGATGCAGGTGAGTTTCACGCCGGAGTTCGCGACGCGGCTGCGCTCCCGGAAGGGGCAGGGCTCGGGCAAGGAACACAACCCCCACGGTGGGGGCAATGCCTACGACCTCGAGATCGGCCTCGACGAGGACATGCTCATATCCTCGGTGGGCTGGGCCAATTCCTATTACTCAGGCGACGCCTACACCGACGAGTGGGGCGTCGGCTGGAGCTCGACAGAGTACCGGACACCCTTCGGCCCTGGCCGCTATACGGAGATCTGCTCGCACCCACTCGCGGACGAGTCCGCACTCGTCTCCTACAAGGCTCCCGATCCCGAAAGGCCCGAGCTCTATGTTGACGCAGCCAGGCTCCTCGAACATTTCGGAAAGGAGTACTGGATAGTCGGTGCCACGGTCACGACGATCTTCGAGACGGCATGGGCCCTCCGCGGCCTCGAGCCCATGCTCATGGACATGCTGGCTGACCCTGATCTCGCCGACGCCATCCTCGATATTCCTTTTAACTATCACCTTGAGGCGGCCAAGCGGCTCGCGAAGATGGGTGTTGACATGATCTGGACCGGCGACGACGTCGGGTCGCAGAAGGGCATGCTCATCTCTCCGGAGACCTGGCGCCGTTTCTTCAAGCCACGCATGGCGAGATTCATCGCAGAGGTGAAGACTATCAAGCCAGACATCAAGATCGCCTATCACTCGGATGGGGACATCGAAGAAATCATTCCCGAACTCATCGAGATCGGTCTCGACGTGCTCAATCCAATACAGCCCGCCTGCATGGACCCGGCCGTGATCAAGCGGAAATACGGTGACCGACTCTGCTTCTGGGGTTCGATCGACGAGCAACACAGCCTGCCCTTCGGGAGTCCCGAGGACCTGCGCCGGGAAGTGCGGCTTCGCATCGAGACGATGGGCGCAAAGGGCGGCCTCATCATCGGGCCGACACACCATGTCCAGCTCGACACGCCGCTGGAGAATTTCGACGCCATGATCGACGAGATCCAGAAAACAAGGTATGCGCCATGAATTTGAACACCGGACTCGAGACCAAGCATGATTTTGGACGCGCGATGGAACGGGTGCTGGCCTGGTTTGCGGGAGAGCTGCTGGACAGGCCGCCGGTCCGCTTTACCCGCCACAATGCCGAGTTCGAGGCGCCGGACAGCGGGCTTGACGAAGGATCCCTTCGAAGGCGCTGGTTCGATGTCGAATACCAGGTCGCGACCTTCCTTGCCTCCATCGAGGGGCGCCACTTCAATGGCGAAACCTTCCCGGTGTTCTGGCCCAACCTTGGTCCCGACGTCTACGCGGCCTTCTACGGTTGTCCCCTCATCTTCGGGGAAGCCACTTCCTGGTCGGTCCACTGCGTCAAGGAGAAGGGGGATATCGAGGCCCTCCGACTCGATACCGGTGGCGACTTCATGAAGACCATCGAAGCCCTCACCCAGGCTGCCCTCAAGGAGGCCCCGGGCCGTTTCCTGGTCGGCTATACCGACCTCCATCCTGGCATCGATACTGCCGTAGCCTTCCGAGGCCAGACGGAATTCTGTCTGGACCTCTACGATGACCCGGATTTTGCCAGAAAGCTCCTCGACCTGGCCGCGAAGGACTTCGCTGCGATCTACGGCCGCTTTGACTCGGCGCTCAAGGCTGCCGGCCAGCCCTCTGTCACCTGGATGGGAATCCCTGTGCCCGGCACGATGCACATACCCAGCTGCGATTTCGCTTCCATGCTATCGCCCGGGCATTTCGAGGAGTTCGTCCTGCCCGAGCTCGAGCGCGAATGCCGAATGATGTCGCACAACGTCTTCCATGTGGACGGCAAGGGGGTCGCGCGCCATCTCGACCGCCTCCTGGAGCTTCCCGGCGTCCAGGGTTACCAGTGGGTGCAGGGTGTCGGCGACGACGAGCCCATAATGCAGTGGGTCCCCCTCATCAGGAAGATCCAGGACAGGGGCCGGGGGATCGTCGTCGACCTGAAGCCCGCGGAGCTCGACCCCTTCATGCGGGAAGTCCGGCCCAAGGGCATCTACCTCTGTGTCGGGACCTCCTCGGAGGACGAGGAACTCGCCATCATACGGAAACTGGAGCACTGGCGCTGAAACGGTACTGCGTCACGCTGCGTAGGATTTTCCCTGGATTGAGGATGGTCGAAGGAAAGGACGGCTGGTTGGGCGAATCGGGATAATGCTGCGTTTCCAGGCAAAAACCGCCGCGCCTCTGGTAAGGCTTGCCGGATTTTCCGATCATTGCAGGCGCGGCTCCGGGCAGGGGCAGGAAGTTCCCGCTGTAGAACTGTACGCCGGGCTCGGTGGTCAGGACCTCGAGCACGCGGCCACTGACGGGTTCGGTGACCCTCGCCGCCAGGGATAGTTGTCCGTCCTGGCCGTCAAGCACCCAATTGTGATCATAGCCAGCGCCAAGGGCCAGCTGTTCGTGTCTGGCGTCTATGCGCTCGCCGATCCTGTGTGGCCCGCTGAAGTCGAGGGGCGTTCCGGCCACTGGCTCGATAGTCCCGACAGGGATCAGTCCCTTGTCCACGGGAGTGAAATGTGCGGCCCTGATCTCGATCTGGTGATCGAGGATATCTCCTTCGCCCTCGCCCTTGAGGTTGAAATAGCAGTGATTGGTAAGATTGACCGGCGTAGGCCTGTCCGTGCTGGCCTCGTATTCGATGGAGAGCGCTCCATCCTTGTCGAGGCTGTAGGTCACGGTTACCTCGAGCCTGCCTGGATAGCCTTCTTCCCCGTCCGGGCTTGTGTAGGAGAGCCGCAGCGATTCTGCGCCATCTTTGATCAGAGGTTCAGCGGTCCAGACCACCTTGTCAAAACCCTTGAGTCCTCCGTGGAGGTGGCAGGGCAGGCCGCCGGGTTCATTGTTGGTGGCAAGGCGATAGTCCCGGCCAAGTAGATTGAAGCGGCCACGGGCGATGCGGTTGCCGAAGCGCCCGATGAGGGCACCGAAATAGGGCGCATATGCGGAAACGGCATATTCGTCGAGGGACCCATAGCCCAGCGCAACGTCGCCTATCCTCCCCCATCGGTCGGGCACTCGCAGGCTCACGATCGTGCCGCCGTAATCGCTGATGTCCACTTCCATGCCATTCGCATTGGCGAGGGTGAATAGCTTCACAGCCTGCCCGTTGAAGTTGCCCCAGGGTTTCATGGTCGCCTCCCTATTTTCTGCTGCGCTTCCTGGAAGCGAACTGCGTCCAGGAATGCCAGGATGTTCTCTGTCGGTACGTCGTCGGGTATCGCGTGGGTCGGCGCGACGATGTAGCCGCCGTCGACCCCGAGGATGCCCATACTACCGAGTCTTGAAACAAGGCTACACAAGAGCGCATTTCGCATTGCTGTACTTGGGCGAAATGCGTTTTTGTGTAGCCAATGCACCGGACTCGGTAGTAAGGCGCCTTGTCTCCGCCTTGACTTCGGCTGGATTCGCGTAGGGCAGGAGGCGTTGCGTGCTCACCCCGCCGTAGAAAAGGACCGCCGGGCGGCGATGGGCGAGGGATTCGAGGACCAATTCGCGGGCTGTCATCGGCGTTTCTCCCAAAGGTACATTCC
>JBMOIK010000275.1:0-5801 GCA_049317365.1 Rectinemataceae bacterium
CGTTCCAAGCCCGATCCCGCTCCCTTTCGCCTGATCTTCTCCCGGCTTGGACTCGATGCTTCCAGCTGTATTTCCATCGGCGACAGGATGGACGTGGACATCGAACCAGCCCTCGCCCTGGGGGCGGGAGGCATCCTTGTGGAGGGGGTTTTGGAGGTATATAAACTTGCAGATTTTTTCGGGAAAGGGACTTGACAGGAGCTTTCCCCAAGGAATGCACAGGTTATCCACAAGCTGCCCTTCAATCCTGTGTGCTTTTCCGCAAGTTACTACGTATACATCCGTTAGGTGCTCTGCGTTCCGATATTTCATGAGACGTTTAATTGTTTCTGGCGAAACAATTTATAATTGAGGCTCCTTGTTTTCCGCTGCTTTTTTGAATCCCGGCCGAGGAAGTGCTTGTTAGGAAAGGTTTCAGGCTTCGTCAATGCCTATTCCGGGCAGGATTCGCACAAGTTATCCACAAGCTTGCCACGGAGCGCGTAACCCTCGCCGCGCTCCGCCACGATTTCAAGAGCGCTGTATTTGTCCCTTGCAGCAAGCTTTCCCCTAAGGCCGGAAACAAGCACATCCAGCCTCCGGGAACCGGGCAGGACCTCTCCCCAGAGGCTGTACTGAAGGGCTTCCCGGGTTACTGTGGCCCCTCCCGCCAGCGTGAGCAGGCCCAGGAGGCGGGACTCGCGGCTCCCCATCCTCCTGCCCTCGCTGAGAGCTGCTTCGGCGGAAGCGTCCGCTTCTTGCTCGGTCAGGGCAGCGACGCGTGCGAGGATTCGGGCTATCAGTTCCGTGGCGTCAGCCGGGTAGGAGAGATAATCGATCGCGCCTTCCCTGATGCAGCGGTACAGGAGGCCGTGGCTGCCCAGGGCGATGACGGGAAAGGGGCGATCGGATCGCGGCATCCCGAGGTAGTCTGTAGCCCGGAGGAGGTAGCACTCAGCCTCGGGCCAGGGCGGGGAGACCTCTGGCAGGGCAATAAAAAAGAGGGAGGCCACAGCCCTCCCTCCTTCCTGCCGCATCCGCTCGATGAGGGAAGAAGTTTCCTTCCCCTCGGCCACGCAGACCCTGGTTTCCCGGTTCAGGCCTTGGGCTCCCCGCCCGCAGTGGCGGTGCTGCCCGAGCCGTCGGTAATCATCTTGGCCTTGAGCTCTGCGAGGAGGAGGTCTGCACCCGCTCCGGATGACTCGAGCTCGGCGAACTGTTTTTCAAGGGTTGCACCGCTGGTTGCCTCTTCGAGCTCGGCATGGGCTTCGGTGCGCGCCTCCAGTTCATCAACCTTCTTGGCCATGCGCTCGAAGGTATCAAAGGCACTCTTGTTGCCGGACATGCTCGACATGGTCTTGTTGATCTTGTCCTGGGCTTCGGCGCGCTTGGCCCGTGCGATCAGGATGTTCTTCTTGCGGCTTGCCTCGTCGATCTTGGTCTGGAGCCCTCGGAGCGAATCCTTGAGTTTCTCGACCGAAGCCTTCTGGGCCTGCCATTGGGTCGACAGCTGCGCGTGGTAGCCCTCGAACTCCTGCTTGCGGACCAGGGCTTCCTTGGCCAGGTCGTCCCTGCCTGCCTTGACAGCGATGACAGCCTTCCGCTCCCACTCGCTGGCCTGGGTCTTGTTTTCCAGGGTCTCGCGCTCGAGCTTCTTCTCGTCGGCTATGGCCATGGCCACGGCTTTTTTCGACTCGACCATCTGCTCATTCATTTCGAGGAGGAGCTGGTTGAGCATCTTTTCGGGATTCTCGGCCTTGTTGATGAGATCGTTGACGTTCGATGAGATGACGGTACGCAGCCTGTCGAATATGCCCATGGGAGGGTCCTCCTGTTATCCTTTGACCAATCGCGAGAAAAGGGGTAGATGGCGGGCCAGGGCGAAACTGATGGCGTCAAGCGAGGCCTGGAGCTCTGATTTGTCGAGGGACTCGTATTCGAGGGTGTCGATGAGGATGATGTCATTGCCTTCGAGCGCGTAGGCACCATGGACGATGTCGTCAGCGTTGAGTGTGAGGAGGGTACGGAACAGGGCTTCGTGGCCCCCGGAAGGGAGCTCCATCACGTTGGCCCGTACGACGACGACGGGATCAACAAGGGAGATCATGATGGCCGGTATGCCCATGGCGGGGTCATCGACCAGCCAGGTGGTAGCGGCTACTTCCTCGTAGGCTACCCCCAGGTCGACGAGATAGGCTTCGATTTTTTCAAGTCCAGACATCCAAAACCTCCCAGGCTAGAGCTCTCTCGACCTCAACCCAGGAAGACCTGGCCTGAATTGTCGATGGCCAGGATGGTCCTGCACTCTGCGCAGCGGAATCTGCCTGGCTTGGCTGCACGCAGGCGCCGGTTGCAGATCGGGCAGGAGAAGACCTTCGGGAAAATGCTTGCCGAGCTGGATGTGTCACCTTGCTTGAAGAAGCCCGTGGCCTCGTCGATGTTGTCCTTGATGTTGAAGAACTGGGCAAAACCGAGGAGCTGGAAGACCTCATAGACCTTGGGCTGGATTTCAAGGAGGACTATATCCCCGCTCCTGGGCCTGACTGCCTTGAGGAAGGCGGTGAAGGAACCGATGCCCGTGGAAGAGACGTAGCTCAAGCCACCACAGTGGAATATAAGACGCGTAAAGCCCGAATCGATGGCTTTACCAACGCGCTTCTGGAAGGAATTCGAATTGTAGGTATCGATATAGCCGGTGAGGGCCAGTTGGAGGCAGTTCTCGACCTCGTCCATTTTGATGAGATGGATCTTGAGGCTGTCGTCCTTCTCGTCGTCGAATCCCGTGACGATGCTGTTGTTGTCATTGGCCGGCATCAACTTCTCCTCTTCATACGAAAAAAGGATCGGCAATTGTCATCTATTCTATGAGCGCCAACGGATAACGTCAATCGCGCGAAACTCATCACCGTAAGGTACCATAGCGTCAGCGGCCTTCTACTGCAAGCCGGGGGAGATGTTTTTGCCCCTTTCGCGTGGCTCCAAGGCTAAAAAGAGAGGCCGGCATCCAGGCTTATGACTGCGCCGGAGGCCAGGCATGGTTCGGCTGCCAGGAGGGCGATCGCGCTTTCAGCAAGCTGCTCCCCTGCGATGAGCTGCCCACGCGGCCCATGCTTTTTCCCGTAGGCCCGTGCTGCCTCGTCCAGATACTCGGTTTCCACCAGTCCCGGGCAGACCACAAAGGCCGCTATTCCCTGCTCTGAGTATTCCGCGGCTATGGATTTGGCGAGCACGCCCAGGCCTGTCTTTGCTGAGGCATAGGCCGCGTTCGAGCGGGAGGGCTTCACGGCATCGGTGGAAGTGCCGCCAAAGAAAAGGATCCTGCCCCAGAGCCGCTCCACCATTCCGGGAAGGTAGTGGGAGGCCAGGGCACCGGGCAGGGCCAGGTTCAGGAGGACGATGCGCTCCCAGTCGGCTTCGCTTGTGGAGGCGAGTGGTTTTTGCAGGAAGGGTCCGAAAGCAGGTACCAGGATGTCAAAGTGGCCAAGGCCCAGGAGGCGATCCATGAGGTCGTGGGGCGCCCCTATGGAGAGCGAAAGTCCTTCCACGGAAAAGCCACGCGCACGGAACTCCAAGAGGCTTGAGCTGAGGCGCCTGCCCTCGCTGCCCCCGGTGATGACCAGGGAGGCGCCCCGGGCGGCCAGCGCGGCGGCGACGGCCTTGCCGATGCCCCCCGAGCCTCCTACTACCAGGGCGCGCTTTCCGGCGAAAGCTGTCGCACCTTGATCATGTTGTAGCTGATCCCGCCGTCCTTGTTCCGATGCCATGGCCACAGTAGTATACCGCCCCATGTCCCCGCGGCCAGCATCGGAACCGGATCTTTCACGCTTTGTCGTCGTGCTCGCAGGCGCCGAGGAATCTGGCAACGTCGGCGCGGCCTGCAGGGCGATGAAGGTCATGGGCCTCTCGCGGCTCGTGCTGGCAGGTGGGCGCGACTATGACGAGGACCGTGTCGCCACGATGGCTGTCCACGCCTTCGATGTGTATCAGGCGGCGTCCCGTCACGAGGACCTTGTCGCTGCCCTCGCTTCCACAAGCTTTTCGGCGGGCTTTACGCGGCGGCGCGGCGAGAGGCGCAAGACCTTTTCGCTGTCAGTGGACGGGTTCATGGAGAAAGCCCTCGGGCGGCCACCAGGGGGAGACATCGCGCTCGTGTTCGGCAACGAGCGGAGCGGCCTCTCAGGCGAGGAGCTCTCCCTGTGCTCCGTTGCCGTCCACATCCCGACCTCGCTGGCCTTTCCCTCCCTCAACCTGGCGCAGGCTGTACAGGTCGCGGTCTGGGAACTGCGCCGCCAGGCCGAGGCTGGACGCTGGCCAGCGTCCAGCGCTCCGATGTCGACGCGAGCGTGGAACGCGCCGCAGCGCGGCTCGCCGAGCTCGGGTTTTTCAAGTTGAACCAGGGCGAGGAACTCCGCGAATTCCTCCGCGACCTTGCGGAGCGTGCCGCCCTCTCCTCCTCCGAACTCCGCTACTTCGAATCCTTTATCCACAAGATGGCCGCCCTGGCCGGCAAGGGCCAGGCTGGCCAGGAAAGTGCCGGCAAGGGCCATCCACATCAATAGATCACGATGTCATCGGGGCCGATGACATCGCGGTCCTCGGACATCACGATGGCCCGCTGGATGACGTTCCTGAGCTGCCGCACGTTGCCTGGCCAGGGCGCGGCCAGGAGTCGGTCGAGGGCTGCATCGGAGAGGTCCTTTTCCCAGGCGCCAGTCTCCCGGACAAAGTGGCGGGCAAGGGGAGAGATGTCCTCGAGGCGCTCGCGGAGGGGCGGGATATGCACGCGGAGTGTCTCGATGCGGTAGAGAAGGTCTGTCCGGAAGTTTATGCCGGAGCTGTGGTCCTCGAGGTTCCGGTTGGTGGCGAATATGAGGCGGGCATCCACGCTGACGGGCTTCCGGGCACCCAGGGGCCAGAGCTCCTCGGATTCAAGGACGCGGAGGAGCTTGGCCTGGATTTCAGGGGAAGCCTCGCCGATCTCGTCGAGGAAGAGGGTGCCTCCGTTGGCTTGCTCGAAGGCTCCGGGTCGGTCAAGGGCGCCGGTGAAGGCGCCTCGGGTGGAGCCGAAGAGTTCGCTTTCGATGAGGGCCTCGGGGAGGGCAGCGCAGTTCCTTGGGACGAAGGGGCCGGTCTTGCGGCGCGACATCCCGTGGAGCATCCGAGCGGCGAGGTCCTTTCCCGTGCCGCTCTCTCCCGTGATAAGGACGGGGAAATCCCAGCGAGCGCTCCGCTCGAGCATGCCGATGACCGATCGCAGGACGGAGCTCTTTCCGATCACCAAGGGGCTGCCGGATCTGCCTTTTCGCTCGATGGCCCGCGCGATCGCCAGACATTGCGCGCCTCTTCCGGAGGACTTCCGGACATAGTCGACAGCGCCTGCCCTGATTGCGGCTATGACAGCCTGGGGATCATCCTGCTCCGACAGCACGATGAGGGGCGGGTTGCGGCTCCCCGAGCCAAGGGCCCTGACCATGTCCATCGGATCGAAGCCGCCTGCATCGAGGTCCACGAGGATGGCTTCGACCCCGCCCCCGCCTATGGCCAGGAGGGCTTCGTTCCTTCCCCTGCATCCGAGCACCCTGAAACTGTCGCCGAGCATGGCTCCGAGGTCCTTGGACGGACGGTCTCCGTCCTGGATGTCGATGATGATGTGCATAGCTGAAAAATCAGGCAGTCACCTGGGCTTCGCAATCCCTGACCCTGCTAGACAAAGCTCTAGGCCCGGTAATCCTGGTGGGGATTGCTAGACAGATGATTAGCAACTGCTTATTGAGAAGCTAATTGCTCTCTTTAGGCTGGTGTTCGACTTCCTTGGGAGAGTG
>JBMOIK010000276.1:0-5796 GCA_049317365.1 Rectinemataceae bacterium
TTCCGCCTCTACCAGGAGCCGGGCCGGATGTGGCGTCGCTACATCATCGGGAATTTCGAGTTCATCGCCCGCATCATTGCGCAGCGCAGAAGGGGAAGCAAGCCATGAAGACCATACTCCTCGCCCTCGGGCGCAGGCTCGGGACCGGGGGCGTCCAGGTAACGATACCGGCGGAACTGCTGCCGATAGCGGGACGTCCCCTCATCCAGCGCTATGTGGAATACCTTTCCGACTCCGGGAGAAAGGACATCGCCATCGTCCTCCGGGACGAGCCCGAGCGCTTTTCCACCTTCCTCGAGGAGGGCGAGCGCTGGGGTGCGCGTATCTCCTACCACCGCTGCCCGGCCGGTATGGATCATGTCTCCTTCGCCGAATCGCTTTCAACCGAGCTGGGGGCCGACGAGGTCTTCGATCCGCTGGCCCCTCCCCCGCCCGGAAGGGGCGACGCTTCCTGGGCCTTCCCCGGAGCCCTGGACCTCGTAGCCTACCTCGATTGCGTCAGCCTCACCCTCGGCGGCAAGGTTCCGGGCTTTGTCCCCTCGGGAAGGGAAACCGCGCAGGGCCTGCGACTTTCGCACCACGTGAGGATCCATCCCAGCGCCAGGCTCATCCCGCCCCTCTTCATCGGGGAGGGGGCGGAAATCGGCGCTGGCGCAGAAGTCGGCCCCTACGCTTCCGTAGAGCGGGGCTCCGTCGTTGGTCCCGGCACGTATTTTGCCCATTCCGTCGCCCTGCCCTGGACCCTCATCGGGGAAAAGCTCCACATCGAGGAGGCTGTCGTCGAGGGCAGCGCCTTCTTCAAGCCCCGCTCCGATGCAGTATATATAGCTGAGGATCCCGCTCTTTCGACGACACGGACAAGGTGAGAGAAGGCCCGCGTGGCCCGCACAGGCTTGCTTGCTAGCATCCCCCAGTTGTGCGACTATTGATAGTCACGCGCATTCTGCGGGGGGATACTGCGCTTCCGCCTTTCCAAAGAGGAGTCGATGATGAATGAGCCAATGATACGTGGAGAGAATTCAGGGGATGTCCTCATCCTGACACTCGCGATCGATCACTTGGACGCGGGCAACTCCGCGGCCTTTCGGACCCAGGCAAGCCCCCTCGCGCAGTCCGCGCTGAAGGTGGTCTTCGACCTGACCGGAGTGAGGTTCATCGATTCCGCTGGTCTTGGAGTCATGCTCTCCCTCGTGCGCAACCTCGGCGAGCGGGGCGGAGAACTCAGGGTCTGCTGTGTGGCCAAGCCCATACAGGTCCTCTTCGAACTCGTCCGCCTCCACAAGATACTCAACATACACGGAACGCGGGCCGAGGCCATCGCAGCCCTCGAGCAGGCCTGATCCCGGGGAACCCGGGAACCCTTCCCCATGATCCTCACCCGCGATGAAATCCTCGCCGAGATCAGCGCCGGCCGCATCGGCATCGAGCCCTTCGAGGCTGACGCCATCGGGCCCGCCTCCATCGATCTCAGGCTGGGTTCGGAAATCCGCATCTTCTCGCCCATGCCCCAGGTCATCCCGATCAAGGTCGACTCGGATTTCAGGGAGATGACCTACCGCCTCGAACTCGAGGACAAGGGCTACGTCATCAAGCCCGGGGAACTCGTCCTGGGCATGACCCTCGAGCGCATAACCCTGCCGGGAGACATAGCAGGCTGGCTCGGCTCGCGCTCGCGCTTCGCCCGCCTGGGCCTGATGGTGCACATCTCGGCCCCCTTCATGCAGCCGGGCATCTCCAACAACCAGGTCCTCGAGATCCTCAATACAGGACCCAACTTCCTGAAACTCATCCCCGGCGAGCGGATCTGCCAGTTTGTCTTCGAACGCTGCGAGGGAAGCGCCATCTACGAGGGCCGCTTCGCCGGACAGCACAAGGGCAAATGGTAGGGGGGCTTTCCGCTTCCAGTCCAGGCCCGGGAGCCTGGGACAGCAGGGAAGACGGGTTCACAAGACGCAGCAAGGAGCACGCATGAAGCCTAAACCTGGGCACTCGGGAATGGATCGTTTCATCTTCAACCACTATGCCCGGAGTGCGCTCATACCAATACTGACGATCGAGCTTCTCCTCCTGGTCATCTACTTCGGGGTCAACTGGTACACCAACAGCCAGTCGACGGCGACCCTGCGCAGCGAGGTCGTGGCCGTCATGCCCCACCTCACCAAGATGCAGGCCGACCTCATCGACGCGGACTTCAAGACCATCGACCGTTCCTGCGACTACTTCGCGAGGGAGCATGCAGCCCTCTTCATCGATCCGGCCTCCCGTCCCATCCAGGGCGAGGCGCCTACCTTCGCGATAGCTCCCTCGGGCGGCTTCTACCAGACCAACCGGAAAACAGAAACCTCCCTCTTTTATAGCCAAGGGAAGGAACTGACAGCCGAACAGCGCAACAAGGCGCGCTTCACCGCCGGCCTCGATCCACTGTACCGGCACATGGTCAGCGACGTTCCCTACATCGCCGCGTCCTACTTCAACTCAGGCGACAACATGAACCGACTCTTCCCCTTCATCCCCGAGGTCTACAATCAGTACCCCCCCGATCTCCATATGGAAGACTACAACTTCTACTATCTGGCCGACGCCGCCCATAATCCTGAGAAAAAGCCAGTCTGGACCGGAGTCTACCTCGATCCGGCCGGCCAGGGCTGGATGCTCTCCTGTATCGCACCCGTCTATGTACGACAAAAGCTCGAAGGAGTGGTGGGCCTGGACGTGACGGTCAACAACATCGTCGAGAAGGTCCTCTCACAGGAACTACCCTGGGGCGCAACCGCCTTCCTCGCCGACCAGAGCGGCATGATCCTGGCGATGTCCCCCAAGGCCGAAAAGACCCTCGGGCTCACCGAGCTCAAGGAGCATGTGTACAGTTCCGCCATCCTCAAGGAACAGCTCAAGCCGGAGGAGTTCAACCTCTTCAAGAGCAAGAATCCCCGCATCGCAGCGACCTTCAAGGAAATCTACGCATCCGATGACCATGTGAAACTCATCGCACAGCCAGGGGCCGGAGACCTCTTCGTTGTCGGCAACCCGATCGCTTCGACCGGATGGAAGCTCTTTATCCTCATCGAGGCCGATTCGGTCCTTCGCTCGGTGAATGAGGTGGCGACCCTCTCCAGCCGCATCGGCCTCGCCCTCGTCCTGACGATGCTCGCCTTTTACGCGGCCTTCTTCGGCCTTCTCCGCAGGCGCGCCCACGGCATGGCGAGGATCATCGCGACGCCAGTCGCGGAAATCTCGGCCGCAGCCAGGGAACTTGGCCAGGGCTCGCTGAAGACCAGCCTCCCGAGGTCCGGCATCGCCGAGCTCGACGAGTTGACCGATACCTTCACCCAGATGGCCAACGAGCTCGACGCGCGGTCCCGGGCCCTGGTCGAGGGCGAGGTCAGGGCGCGGGTCGGGGAAAAGGAGTCGGAGCTGGCCTTCGCCCGTGGCATGTTCGAGTCGGCGAGCGGCATCCTCCACAACGTCGGCAACTCGATCACGAGGCTCGACAGCTCCCTCCTGGACCTCGCGGGCATCGCAAAGAGCACCGACCAATACCCGGAGGTCTTCGAAAGGCTCGCGGCCGGCGACGAGGCCACCCTCGAGCGCTTCCGGTCGGTCCTCATCGACAAGACCGCCCCGAAGATCCGCGACACGCTCGCGGAGGTCAAGCGCATCAAAGAGGACATCCAGCAGACGATCCGGCACCAGCAGCAGAGCGTCAGGGACTCGCGGGCCGCAATGAGCCCCGAAGGCTTCGATCTGTCGGCATTGGTACGATCTGCCGGCGAGGTCGCAACTCCCCTCGATGGTGCAGTCCAGGTCACCCTCTCGCTCCCCGGGCGGCTCGACATCATCCAGCACCGCAACCAGCTCTTCAACGGCATCGTCAACCTCATC
Organism: Rectinemataceae bacterium; assembly: GCA_049317365.1. Lineage (GTDB taxonomy): Bacteria > Spirochaetota > Spirochaetia > Treponematales > Rectinemataceae > CAIJMU01. The sequence continues at coordinate 3,883 of JBMOIK010000276.1, forward strand.
AAGAACGCCGTGGAATCCTGCCAGGCAAAGGGGAGCGGAAAAGTCGTGGTCGAACTTGTCGAAACCGAGGGCGGGGCCAGGCTGACCATCCGGGACGATGGTGCCGGCGTCAGGGCGGAGGACCAGGGGCGGCTCATGAGCGCAGGCTTCACGACAAAGTCCGACGGCAACGGATTTGGGATGCACTCCTTCGCCGTCTTCCTATCGGGCAACAAGGGGAAGCTCAGCCTCGAGAGTCCAGGTCCCGGTCTGGGAGCCACGGTGACCATGGAGGTCGGGCATGCCTAAACGGCGCTCGATCTTCATCGTTGATGACGACGAGGCGATACTGGAATACTACCGCAAGGTCTTCCTGCCCGATGTCGACGAGTTCAATATCCTCGGCGTCTCCACCGCCTGTGTAGAGGACAGGGTTGCGCTCAGGCTTTTCGCAAGGCCCTCGGAACTCCTCGCCGCGTTTTCAATCGAAAGGGAGGCCGGTCGGTCTGTCCCCCTCTGCATCGTGGACATGCGCATGCCTGAGCAAAGCGGCCTCGAGCTCTCGGTGGCCCTGCGCCGCATGGATCCCGAAATCTCCATTATCATCTGCTCCGCCTTTTCCGACGCCACTGCCGATACCCTCAAGGAGCAGCTCCACGCGGGCGTCTTCCTGGTCCATAAGCCCTTCGCCGCCGACGAGTTCAAGCTCCTTGTGCACTCCCTCCTCCGAGAATGGGAGGGGCGTCGTACCCTCAAGCGGAATGAAGAGCGGCTCAGGCGCATCATCGAGGCCACGAGGGTCGGGACCTGGCAGTGGAACGTCCAGACAGGACGCCTGATCATCAACGAACGCTGGGCCGAGATCATCGGCTATACCCTGGAGAGCCTGGCTCCCATCGATATCGACACCTGGAAATCACTCGTCCATCCCGAAGACGGGGTCCGAACAGAGGACCTTATCCAGCAGCATTTTTCAGGGGAGCTGGAGTTCTACGAAATCGAATGCCGCATGCGGCATAGGGACGGGCACTGGGTCTGGATCCATACCCACGGGCAGGTTGTCGAGCGCGACGCCGCCGGTGCCCCCCTGTGGATGAGCGGCACCCACAGCGACATCTCCGACCGCAAGGGTGCAGAGGCCGAACTCCTGGCCGTGAACTACGCCCTGCAGGAGAGCAACGCGAATGCCCAGGCCCTGGCCAAGACCGCGATGGAGGCCAACTCCGCCAAAAGCAGCTTCCTCGCAAACATGTCGCACGAAATCCGCACCCCGCTCAACGCCATCATCGGTTTTTCGGACATTGTCTGCAGCGGGGAGCTTTCGCGGGATCAGCGGATGCATGTCGAGACCATCGTCTCGAGCAGCCACCTCCTCCTTTCCATCATCAATGACATCCTCGATTTCTCGAAGATCGAGTCGGGCAAGATAAGCCTCGAGTCCATCGACATCGACCCCCGGCGCATCATGGCGGAGCTCATGGCCATGTTCGAGAACCGGGTCGCACCCACAACGGTGCGCCTTTCCTCGGTCGTTGGGCCGGAGGTTCCCGAAAGCGTGAGCGCCGATCCCACCCGCCTCAAGCAGGTCATGATCAACCTCCTTTCCAATGCAGTGAAGTTCACGAAGAATGGCGAGATCGTGGCGGGGATCCAGCGTGAAGTCAACGCAGAGGGCCAGGCCCAGCTGCGCTTTTCGGTCAAGGACAGCGGCATCGGCATCCCCCTTGATCGCCAGGGCATGATCTTCGACGCCTTTGAACAGGCCGACGGTTCGACCACGCGGAAATACGGGGGGACGGGCCTGGGACTCGCAATCTCGCGATCCCTCGTCATGCTGATGGGCGGTACGATCTCGGTCGAATCGGAACCCGACAAGGGCGGCACCTTCAGCTTTACCGTGCCGATCGTGGCTGCAAGCAAGAGCAGCATCCTCCG
>JBMOIK010000277.1:0-5787 GCA_049317365.1 Rectinemataceae bacterium
TGCACTCGTGGTCGGAGCCGATGCCCGCGGCGACATAGGCGGAGAGGTCCTTTCCCCTGAGCCCGGGTGCGTGGCCGTCGATGGGCTTGCCGGCCTCGCGGAAGATCGCGATCTTGTCGAGGAGCTTCTGGTCCTTCGACAGGACCCCGGGATAGTTCATCACCTCACCGAGCCCGAGCACGCGCTCTTCGCGGAGGAAGGGGTACATGTCGGATGCGAAGAGGGCCGCTCCTGCTGTGTCGAAATCTGTGGCTGGAACGCAGGAGGGAACCATGAAGTAGATGTCCAGGGGGAGGCCCTCGCTGGCTGCGAGCATGTAGCGCATGCCGTCGTAGCCCTGGACGTTCGCGATCTCGTGGGGGTCGGCTATGACCGAGGTGGTCCCCCTCGGGACGACGACCCTGGCGTATTCGGCAGGCGTGAGGAAGGATGATTCGATGTGGACATGGGAATCCACCAGGCCTGGCGCGAGGTAGAGGCCCTTCAGGTCGATGGTTTTCGCCGCGCGGAGCCCGTCGTTCACGCCTACTATGACGCCTTTCCGGATCGAGACCGTCACGCCCTTGCGGATCTCCCCGGCGAGGAGGTCGATGAGCTGGCAATTCGCGAGGTTGAGGTCGCAGGGCAGGGCGCCACGCGCCGCGTCGATGAGGTCCTTGTCGAGCATCGAATGTCCTCCGGCCTCACTGTAGGCGGGGGCCCTGCGCCGCGCAAGGGCTGGGGGCCCTGCGCCAGAGGCCATCCGGGAACTTCCGGATTGACAAGCCTTGCGGCGATGCTATGGTTGCCAGCGTGTTGACCACAGCGAAATCTCCCCTGGGCAAGGGTCCCCTCCCCGTTGATGTTGTCTTTCACCCCTCCTGGTGGCATCGCGCAGCGGGGATCATCTTCGACGAGGATTTCTTCTACCACCCGGCCAAGCGGGTCGAGTCGGAGCGCCTGATGGAGCTGCTGCTCTACGAACGCTTTGGGGACTGCGGACTCGGTGGGGACCACGAAAGCGACAGGCCGGTGATAGGGGCTGTTCACCTGGCCGCCGGTTACATCGTTTCCGAAATGCTCGGCTGCGAGGTCAGCTACGCCGCGGATGCCGCCCCCCAGGTGCACTGCGCCCAGCGGGAGGACCTCACGATAGATCCCGATGAGGCGAGATCGAGCCCGGCATGGAAGCGCTTCGAGGGCCTCGCCGATTCCCTGAAGACCCGCTTTGGCTACCTCACTGGTGACATCAACTGGGGAGGCATCCTCAACACGGCGATGGACCTGCGCGGCCAGGAACTCTTCCTGGACATGACCGACAGGCCCGGGGAGCTGAAGGCCTGCTTTTCCGGAATCGCCTCGGTCATCGAGACCTTCACCCGGAGGATCGAGGCTGCCACGGGCACGAGCTCCATTTCCGTGAACCGCAACCTCGTCAACCTCGACGCACCGGTCTTCCTCCACTCCGAGTGCTCGCACACCATGATCTCGGTGGCCGACTACGAGGACTGCCTCCTCGGCTACGACATCGCCTGGAGCGGGTCGCACCGGCCCTTCGGAATCCACTTTTGCGGCAAGGATCCCCATCGCTTCGCCGATTCCTTCGCGAAGATTCCCCGGCTCGATTTCCTCGATCTCGGCTGGGGCGGAGATGTGGCTGCCCTGCGGAAGCGCCTGCCTGACACCTTCTTCAATATCCGCCTCGATCCCGTCCAGATCGCTGCCTGGTCGACCGACGAGATCGCCAGGACGGTCGGGAAGCTGGTCGGGGAATCGGCGAATCCCTGGCTTACGGGGGTCTGCTGCATCAACATGGACGAGAAGGTCCCTGACGAAAAGGTGCGGGCGATATTCCAGGCTGTCTTCGAGCTCCGGCAGCGGGCCCGGACGGATGGAGCGGCATCGTGAGGGCGCCGGGTCCGGCGCCTGCCCGGACCGCGCCTGCCCGGCACCTGCCGGGGGGGGCTATTTTCTCAGTATTCCCACGATCGACAGGTCATCATACTGCTCGTCCTCCCTGATGCCGCGGAAAAGGAAATAATTGGGATCTTCCACGATCTCGTCCTTGCCCTCCCGGTCCTTCCTTCCCGTCTTCACCGTGATGGACTCCTTCTTCCGGAACACCAGGGAGTACTGGTCGAAGAAGACCGAAAGGAATTTGTCTATCCTCCGGTCGACCAGGATGGTCGCGTCGTCACCGGCGTTCCAGTCGTAGATGGAAAAGACCTTTCCGACACCGAGGTAGGAGATCAGCCGCTCCTCGAGGGAACCCGTGGCCTTGGTGAAATCGAAGCTCATCACCAGGTCGCGGTCAGTCTCGTGGTCGTGGCGGAGGCTGAAGACCTCCCGCTTGTCGTAGGCCTCGATGAAGGCGTCCAGGCGCTCGGGACCGAGGTGCTCGGCATCGCCGGGATCGTGGTGAAGCTCCTTGTGGTCCATGTCGGCGGCTCCCGGCAGTTCGGCGCACTGCCTGACGGTGCCGCCTGCGTCGCGGAAGCGGTGGATGGGATCCTCCATGCCGTCCGAGTAGAGGAGGAGGATGTCGCCGTGCTCGAGTGTGCGCCGGTAGCTGTAAAAGCCGGTTCCCCCGAGCTCCATCATGTCCTGCGGGATCAGCCCGGTGGCGGGCGAGGATTTCCTCAAGTCCGGCTGGAAGGGTGCGGAGACAGTCGTGCCGGTGGAGGCCTTCCAGACGCGGTACATGTTGTCGCCCGCGTGGCAGAGCTGGATGCTGCCATCGGCAAGGTTGATGACGCCGATGGTAAAGGCCGCGAACTTGCCCTTGTAGTCACGTGCGACGAGGAAGTCGTTGACCCGGTAGGTGAGCTTTACCAGCTCGAAGTCGGGAATCCGTTGCAGGCGCTGCCACTCGTTGAAGTGATTGATGACAATCGTCCCGACCTGTACCATGATGAAGGCAGCAGCGACGTCCTTGCCCGAGACATCGCACTTGATGAAGTAATAGTACTTTCCTTCGGCATCGAGCTTCTCGAAGTTCCAGTAGTCTCCCGATACCTTTTTGGCGCCCTTGTAGTAGCCGTACATCTCGTGGTACTTGCCGCTTTCCTTGGCGATGGAAAGGGTGATCGTACCCTCCTTGAGCAGGGGTATGAAGTGGTTTTGGATGTCGGAACCCTCGATGAGGGCGTGCGACTGCTTGGCGCCCTCCACAAGCTCGACCGCGAGGGCCTTGGCGGCCAGGGCCAGGGTCGCGATCTCGTCGCGGCCGCGCACGACTATGTCGAAGCCCGCCAGCGAGGCCTTGTCCTCGGTAGTACGCATTGTATCTATTTTGGCTACGATCTCGCGGATCGGCCTGACGATCGAGCGTGCGAGGAAGAAGGCGCCGAGTATGCCGCCGAGGAGGACCAAGGCGGCGATCTGCGCGGTGCTCAGGATGAGGGCGGTCGTCCGGGCGGCGACGTCGGCGACGATGAGGGCGGTGTTGGCCGAGAGCCGGACCATCCCCCGGTAGAGTATCGAGTCTCCGGGGCGGTACTCGAGGATGGGCTTGAAGAAGAGGTAGGAGGTGGCGGTCTGCGACAGGACCGTGGGGTCGAAGGCAGGGACGGAATCGACAGCTTCGTCTGAGATGGCGCGGAGCCTGTCCCTGATGGTGCGGTCGATCTCGTCGAGGCTCGCGTTGAGCCTCTTCCTGTCCTCGTCGCCGGCTGCGCCTGTGGGGAGGGCCGTCTTCTGCTTCTGGAGCTCGGCCTTGCGGTCGAGGTCTCCCTTGATGGCCTCAGCCGACTTCGTCTCGAGTTCCCGGGCCATGTCGGGAGTCTTCGAGGCCAGGGGGTCGACCGTCAGGTTCATCGGCGAGACGCCGAGCTCGAGCCTCGAGGAGCTGATCTTGCCGGCGATGGCGGGGTCGTTCGTCGAGAAGACGATATCGCGGCCGGCTACCTTCGGATCCTGGGAATTACCGGTAATTGTTATGTATTCGGCTCCAGGGAGGGCCTTGACCTGGGTGGGGAGGAATCCGAGCTGGGTCACCGCGCCCTCGCGGTCGAGGAAAAAGCGGCCCCCCTGGGCTGCCGACTCAAGGAGGACCCTGGTCGCGTCCTCGAGGCCCCGGGCCAGGGCGGCGCTCTGGTTGCGCACCATGGAGATACCGAGGGAAAAGGCTACGAGCAGGACCACCATGAGGATGAGGATGGCGATGAAGAAGGTGAAGCGCAGCGTCAGGCCGCCGCCCCGTACCGCCGCCTTCCTGATGGCCTTATCCTTGACTGCGTCTGGCATTGGACCTCCGCCCACGAGGGCAAGTACCTGGAGCCGGACCGACTGGGCGTCGCGGAGGGTCGCGACGGCCTGCCAGAGCGACAGGAAGATGCCGAGGCCGAAGAAGATCCAGGCCGCGGCGACGATGAAATCGTAGATCGAATAACGCGAGGAGGGCTGGGGTGCGAGGGTCCAGGAGGGACGGTACTCGTATTCGATGCCGTACTTCAAGGTTCCGCTCGCATCGAAGGTCACACGGCGGGGGGCCCAGTACATCCCGCGCAGGGGGTGCTGGATGCCGAGCCAGTACTCGCCCTCGGGGATGTCCTCGACGGCGACCTCCTCGATGAGGCGGTTCGAGGAGATGCTGAAGCCGCCTGTGGCCAGTTCGCGGCGGAAGTCCCAGGGCTCGGCCCGCGACTTCGTAAGTACTACGCGCGTCACCGAACCCTGGTCGGTGAAGCCACGGCCGATGATGGACAGGCTCCGCCTTCCGATGAGGTCGGTGGTTTGCCGAATGTCGGTCACCAGCGTGAATGGGACCTGCTTGTCCGCCCGGAACAGGACGGTGGAGATGTCGGAGATGTTCGCCGTGCCGTCTATTGCCGCTACGGAAAGGAGCCAATACCCATCATCGATGTTGTCGAGGACCAGGAGGGGCGAGCGCCCCTGGATGGCCGGGGGCGGCCGCGGAAGTCCGTAGCGCTCGATGATCGCCGCCTCGATCGGGGACTGTCCTTCGATGACGCTGCGACCGGGACGCCGGGCCTCCTTCGTGATGCCCGCAAGGTCGAGGGGCCCGACGAGGGTCCAGGTGTAGCCCTGGGTGTCGTCGGCCAGGGGCGGCAGCCAGGCGATGTCTCCGCTGTTCGAGAGTATGCTGCCCCCGGCGTCGAGCGAGGGGGGAAGGATGATGGGGGGGTCGGGCGGGGTGCGGTCGCGGAACCAGGTCAGGGTGACCGGCACCGACCTGTTGCCCGCGTTGTCCTCCACCGAGACTGCCAGGGCCCAGGCCCCGTCTTCGGGGGCACGAAGGCTGAGCGAGCCGGGGGAGCCGTTGATGACCGTCCCCTTTGACCAGAGCCCCTCGCGTCCGGGGACGCCTCCCGGGTAGCCCTCGAGCATGGCATCGCCGGTCCGCGTCCAGAGGCTCACGACCTTCCCTATCCCTGCGGAGGTCTCCGGCATGCGAAGCACGACGGTCACCACCTCGTCCCGGGAGCGGCGGCCCGACACGTAGTTGGGAACCGATATGGCCGGGGGATCGACGTGGAGTACGGGTTCGAGGAGGAAGATGCGCTGCCTGACAAGGGGCGCGTTCCTCGTTCCGACCTGGTCGTCGTATTGCCATAATGCGTACAATCTTCCCGCCATCGTGACGGCGTACGCGAAGGAGGTGGCGCCCCGCCGGGCCGGATCGGATAGTGCGGTGAAGCCCATCGCCTCGGGGGCGGCCCAGGCGCCTGCATCGTTCATGCGGCGCCGCCAGACCTCGTTTGCGGCGACCTGGTCCTGGATGTAGACCGCGGTGGTGCGCCCTGCATCGTCGAGGAAATCGGCGAGGATGAAGGAGGAGGCGGGGTC
>JBMOIK010000278.1:0-5779 GCA_049317365.1 Rectinemataceae bacterium
GCGGATCAAGCGATTCATCCGCCAGTGCTCTGCCAACTACAGTCGGGACGCATGGGTGCTCAAGCTCCCTCGTCCTGAACGATCCGCTGGCCGGCTGTCAGCGGCGTAGTCAGCTGGAACTCTGGGACGACCTGCCGCGCGACAAGAGCCTGTTCGGAGTCGCCCCCGGCTTGGGTCTTCCGATCGGCAACCTCACGTCGCAGGTCTTTGCCAATTTCTACCTCGACGGCCTGGACCATTTCTGCAAACACGAGCTTGGCCTCCGCTACTACGGGCGCTACGTCGATGACCTCGTGATTGTCCATGAGAGCCAGGACTTCCTCGCTTCCCTCGTGCCTCGCATCCGCGAATGGCTCGCGCGTGAGCGTCTGCTTGATCTGCATCCAAGGAAAATCAGATTGCAGCGCCACGAGAGGGGAGTGCCCTTCCTCGGCAGCTCAGTCCCCCACAGCAGCCTGTGATGAAATCATGGGGTCTGCCTCCCCGTCTCCGTGGGCGAAGACGTTTTTCGGGAGGCTTTGATGAATATGGAATTTGAGTGGGACCCGGAAAAAGAGAGAGCCATTTGGTAGAAACGTGAGAACTGCATTTTCCGAGGCAGCCCTGATTTTTGCAGATCTAAACCTGATGTCAATATTTGACTCCGATTATTCGAGTGATGAGGACCGCTACGTTTCTCTGGGCAGAACGCCCAAGGGCACAAGCTCGAGCAGTTTCATTCTGCCACGAGGCAATGTCTTGACAGGAAGATAGCTTCCTGGCACTACAACCATCCGTTGTAGCCCAGGCTGCTGCGGAGCCCTCGGGGCCCCGCAGGCACGGTCCTTTGGGCCGTGAACTCAGACACCCGGCATTTTCCGCGAGCCAGGCTTGACGAAGGCCAGGCCCTTTGCGCAGAGCGGACACTCATCTGCTTCCCAGCTGGCAGCAGGCAGTGTGGCGGCAGCGTAGAGGGGCCATTCCACCGGGATTCCCTCTGCCCGACGGTCGACGATACAGGCCAGGGCGACGACATGCCCGCCTGCGACACGCAGGGCCTCGGCACACTCTCCGGAAGATTTGCCGGTAGTTATGACATCTTCGACTATGAGGATCCTCTGGCCGTGCCTGAGCTCGAAGCCGCGGCGCAGGCTCATCTTTCCATCCTCGTCGCGTTCGGTATAGATCGCCGGAAGGCCAAGTGCCTTGCCCAGTATCCAGGCGGGCAGGATGCCGCCCATGGCCGGTCCGACAAGCAGATCGAAGGAGAGCTCGCCTGAGGACAGGGCGTCGCGGAGGCGGGCGCCCACCTTCATGAGGGCCTCTTCGGCGCGGTCCGGGTGCTCAAGGAGGCGTGCGCACTGGAAGTAGCGGTCCGAGTGCCGGCCAGACGAGAGGAGGAAGTGCCCCTCCAGCATGGCCTGTGATTCCCTGAGCAGTTCGATGGATCTCTGCATGCTGGTCTCCTTGTGCTGTTGCGCCCGGACCTTCCGGACTGTCCGGACTTTCTGGACACTGGTCCCGCAGCTGCGGGCCTCTGTTCTCAACCCTGGCTGGCGGGCCCCTGCCGCGATCGCCGCCACGGTGGATCCCTGGCCGCACCGACGAGATCGGCCACGGACCTGTAGCCATGCGCCGCCATGAAGGCCGCGAGACCCTTGATTATAGCGCACATCGTGCCGGGATCGGCGAAGGTAGCCGTTCCGACCTGCACGGCGACCGCTCCGGCCATGAGGAACTCGATCGCGTCACGGGCCGTGGAGATTCCTCCCATGCCCACCACGGGAATGGAAACCGCCCCCGCGACCTCAAAGACCATCCTGAGCGCAATGGGGCGGATCGCGGGTCCGGAAAGGCCTGCGGTCACGTTGTCAAAGACGGGGCGGCAGCGCTCGATGTCGATGGCCATGGCCTTGAAGGTGTTGACCAGGGAGAGGGCGTCTGCCCCGGCCTCCTCGCAGGCACGGGCCACGGCGACGAGATCGGGGGCATTGGGTGATAATTTTACCATGAGGCTCTTGCCCGTCCGCTCACGGACGAGACGCACGACCTCGGAGACGACACGGGGGTCGAGGCCGAAGTTCATGCCTCCCTGCCTGACGTTCGGGCAGGAAACATTGAGCTCGATGGCATCGACGCCCTCGGCCGCGTCAAGGAGTGCCGCGCCTTCCTCGTATGCTTCGAGGCTGCCCCCCGAGAGGTTGGCGAAGACTACCGTCCCGAGGGCGCGCAGTCCTGGGAGCTCCTTTTCGATGAAGGCAGGAATGCCGGGATTCTCGAGGCCAATGGAATTGATGAGGCCGGCGGGGGTCTCGTGGAGGCGGAGGCCCCTGTTGCCCGTACGGGGCTCGAGGGTGAGACCCTTGGTGCAGATTCCGCCAAGGGCAGTGGCATCCACCAGCCCCGCGTATTCGTGGCCGTAGCCGAAGCTGCCAGAGGCGGCGATCACGGGATTGCGGAGACAAAGGCCCGCGAAGGACACAGAAAGGTCGGGTTCCATGCTATTCACAATTGGATTGTCACTCATCGAAGACCAGCTCCTCGGCCGTGAATACAGGCCCCTCCACGCAGGCCCTCCGGTTGCCCCCGATCGTGCGCACCGCGCAGCCGAGGCAGGCCCCGACCCCGCAGGCCATCCTCCGCTCGAGGCCCAGGAGGGCGGGGACGGCGGCCGCCTTCGCCAGCTCGGCGACTGCGCGCAGCATGGGCTCCGGGCCACAGGCCAGGATCATCGCATAATCATGCGCTTCGAAGGAGTCCAGTACCCGCCCCTTATTTCCGACACTGCCGTCTTCCGTGCTGATGAGGAGCTGTCGTGCCTTGCTCGCATGCAGACCCCAGCAGCCCGATCGGAAGCCTGCGTGGAGGTCATAGCTTCCCTCCCCGAGTTCCTTCGCAAGGAAGAGGAGGGGAGCAAGTCCGATGCCTCCCCCCACGAGGGCGAGGGGCTTTTCTCCCCTGGCCGCGCCTGTGTGAGGCCAGACGCCACGATCCTTCCATGCCGAGCCCAGCGGCCCCTCGAGCATGACTGCGTCGCCGCACTGAAGTCCTGAAAGTTCAAGGGTGCCTGGACCCCGTCCGGTGATCGCAAAGGAAAGCCAGAGCGGCCCTGCGTCGTAGGCCGAGATGGGCCTGCCGAGGAGGACCTGCGAACGGGCGGCACGGAGCATGAAGAACTGGCCGGGCCTCGGCGCAGTGCCACTCCAGCTTGTCCGGAGCTCGAAGCTGCCTGGCGCGAGGGCGAGGTTTCCGATTATCACTTCGCGCGCGTAGGAGCGGCGGGAGTCGCAGCCATCCGCTGCTGGGGCGACCATCACTTCGCTGCTCCGCCAGCCTGGCAGGCTGCGACGAGATCCTCCCGCATTGCGCAGGCGGCTGCCCGGGCTGCCCCTGCAGCCTCTTCGAGGCCAGTCTCCGCCGGATCGAGTCCCGCTGCCGACCAGGCCTTGAGGATGGAGCGGCTCGCGTTGACGACCCCTCCGTTGCCTGCACCATTGTAGCGGTCGAGGAGGAGGGCCGCATCCGCAGCAGCTCCTCCCTGGGCACCATAGCCGGGGATCAGCACGAAGACGCCAGGAAGGCGCTGCCTGAGCGAAGCAGCCTCCTCGCGCTCGGTGCAACCCAGCACGGCTCCGAGGGCGCCGTAGCCGTGCCGGCCCCGGCCCCGTCCCGAGAGTCCGGCAACGCGTTGGGCGACTTCATCATAGACGTGACCACCCTTGGCGAGCTCGAGGGCCTCGAAGTCGCGCATGCCCGGGTTGGAGGTGCGGACGAGGGCGAAGAGGCCCTTGCCCCGTTTTTCGGCAACCGCCAGCCAGGGCTCGATGGAGTCGAGACCCATGTAGGGGTTGAGTGTCACGCAGTCCGCCTCGAACTCGCCCTCGAGGTGGGCCCGGGCGTAGCGGCTGGCCGTGTCGGCTATGTCCCCCCGCTTGATGTCGGCAATTACGACAATTCCCTTCGAGCGGACGAGCTTGAGCGTTTCTGCGTAGGTCCGGAGGCCCGCGAGGCCGAGTTCCTCGTAGTAGGCTATCTGGACCTTGAAGCAGGCCGCGTAGTCTGCAGTCGCCTCGATGAGGGCAGTGTTGTAGGCGAGGATGGCTTCGGCCGGGCTTGCGTAGAGCTCCCGGACCCTCGGGGGCAGGTACTCCACGGTGGTATCGAGTCCGACGCAGACGGGGCCGCGCGAGGCTACCGCGTCGAAGAGCCTGTCAAAGGCAGGGGAATTGTCAGGAGTGTTCATATACGATCCTTCCTTCGTGGATGGTCATGAGGATGCGGCCCCGGAGCCTTCGGCCGGCCACCGGGCTGTTTTTTCCGCGCGAGCGGAAGCGCTCCGGATCGACCGTCCACCCAGCATCCGGGTCGATGAGGACAAGGTCGGCCTTCTGGCCGATCGCGAGTTTCCCCCTGTCCCCGAGTCCGAGTATGGCCGCAGGTGAGGCGCTCATCATCCTCGATATAAGGCGGTAATCGGAGCTCCCCGTGCCGCCTGGGATTCCCGCCAGGGCTTCTGACGCGAGGGCGAAGGCTGTCTCAAGGCCACTGAAGCCGGGAGCTCCGGCTGCCTTGTCGGCCGCGCTGTGCGGGGCGTGGTCGGTGGCGATGGCGTCAATTGTTCCATCCAGGATGCCTTCCAGGAGGGCCCGGCGGTCGTCCTCGCCCCTGAGCCAGGGATTGACCCGGCCCTTTCCCGAGGCGCCAAGGGCGGAGGCGTCGTCCTCGCTGAGGGCCAGGTGGTGGGGCGTCACCTCGCAGCTGATCCTCATGGTTGTGAAGGTTTTTTTCGCCTCCCGGACGAGGGCCAGCGATTCCCGGGTCGACAGGTGGGCCAGATGGAGGCGACATCCCGTTTCCACGGCGAGCCTCAGGGCCCGTTCCACGGCCCTGATCTCCGCCTGCCTGTCGGCTTCCCTCCCCGCAGGCGAGGAGTACCAGGCCTCGGGATCCTCTCCCTGGCCAGGCTTTGCGGGACCAAGTTCGCAGTGGCAGATCACGAGGAGGCCGTGGGCAGCGGCCTTTTGCATCGCCTCGCGCATGAGGGACTCGTCGTCGACGTCCCGTCCGTCGTCGCTCAGTGCAAGGAAGCCAGAAACGTGTAGTTGTGCAGGCATGGCAGGAAGCCTGTCCAGATGGCCTGTGCCCGCTCCGCCCAGGCCCTCGGTCAGCGTGAGGGCCGGGTAGTAGTCGACGAGGCCCAGGCGCAGGGCTCGGTTCCGGCTGTCCAGGGCGAGGGCACAGCTGTCCGTCGCGGGCCTGGTGTTGGCCATGGCCAGCACCGTGCCAAAGCCCCCCGCCACCGCCGCCAGGCAGCCGGACTCGAGGGTTTCCTTGTCCGGGAAGCCCGGGTCGCGGAAGTGCGCGTGGAGATCCACGAAGGCCGGCATGAGGAGGAGGGGGCGGCCGTCCTCCGACCTCGCGTCGATATCAGTACTATGAGCGCTTTGGGTCCTGTCGGCTGTCGCAGCCTCGCCTGCGGGAGTCACTGCCTCGATGACGCCGTTGCGCACGAGGAGCTCTCCCACGCAGTCCAGATCCGCGTCCACCAGGCGGAGGTTCCGGAATCTCAGCGTCATCGGAGGTCGACCTCGCCCCTGGCCTCGTCGCAGTACTCGCAGCGGTAGACGCCGCCCTCGCGGTCGGTGAGGAGGAAGACCTGGGGCGCCGCCTTTTCCACCTGCGTCACGCAGCGGGGGTTCCTGCAGACGAGGACGTTCTCGACGCGGTCTGGGAGCTTCATGTGGATCTTCTCGGTGAGGATCTCGTTCTCGATGACATTGACGGTGATGTCGGGATCGAT
>JBMOIK010000279.1:0-5776 GCA_049317365.1 Rectinemataceae bacterium
GATCACCGCCGCCGCCTCCAGCGCAGCCGCCTTTCCGAGTTCCTCGTTCGAGGAGTAGACAGCCGCTGGCAGGCTGCCATAGGTCATTTCATGCAGGGGTTTGATGGTCATGGGAAGGGGTCTCCTTGGGTTCCGTGTCGTCAGATCCACAGGCCGCGGATCATTGTCCGCCAGGCCGAAAAATCCTCGTTGAAAATCGCCAGGTCGGCATCCTTTCCCTTTTCGATGCTGCCCTTTTGCCCCTGGAGGCCGATGGCGCGGGCGGGTGTGAGGCTGGCCATCCTGAGCGCATCGGGCAGGGAAATACCAACTACCTCGGTCAGCACCGGGATCATCTGGTTGAGCAGGGTGGAGCTGCCGCCGAAGACCTTCCGGTCCAGGGACTGGCCGACGCCGTCGCGGACCTCGAAGGTCAGGGCTCCGAGGGCGTAGGTGTCACCCTCGGCGAGGCCCGCTCCGCTACCGGCATCGGACACGACAGAGAGGCGGTCGGGACCCAGGCACTTATAGGCCAGCTTCATGAGGGTCGGGGGCAGGTGCCTGTTGTCGGCGATCATCTCCACCGTGAGGCCCTCGAAGGTCAGCGCGGCTTCGAGGAGGCCTGGCTTCCGCCAGGGGCCCTCGCGGATGACGCTCGACATCGCGCTCCAGATGTGCGTGACGTGGCTGAGCCCGCGCTTCATCGCCTCCGCCACCTCGCTGTCCTTTGCGGCGCTGTGGCCGGCCGCGACAAGGATGCCGGCCCGGGCGAGGGTCTCCACCAGATCGAGGGCGCCGGGAAGTTCGGGCGCCAGGACCCAGACCTTCAGGATGTCAGAGTACTGAAGGATTGAAAGCGGACTGCCATCGAGGGGGAGCCTGAGGCTGGCGGGATCGAGGGCGCCGCACTGGATCGGGCTGATATAGGGGCTTTCGAGGTGGACACCGAGGACCTGGGATCCGCCTCGTTTCGAGCCCATCCAGCTGCGGGCGAAGTCGAAGGAGGACAGGAGGTCGGGCAGGGGGGTGGCCACAAAGGTCGCCAGCAGCGAGGTGACGCCCCTACGGGCATTCTCTTCGGTGATGAGCTCCCAGGCCCTCGCATCGCACTCGTCGAAGGCATGGCCGAGGGCGCCATGCGTGTGCATGTCCACGAGACCGGGAGCGATGAGCCTGCCTCCCACATCGAGGCGCCCGATGCCGGAGCCGAGCTCGCCCTCCCCTACCAGGCCTGCAATGCAGCCGTCCCGAATAAGGAGAGCCTTCCCTTCGACAATCCTGTCGGGGAGGGCGATGCGGCCCCCGACGAGGGCGAGGACACTGCCACCGGTCCCCCCGCTGGCCCCGGCTCCTCCTTCGGTCGGGGAACCTGCCTGGATCACGTGACTATCCCCTGGAGGGGCAGCTCCCCTGCGCGGTGGCAGCTCACCCAGTGCCCACGCTCAAGCTCACGGAGCGTGGGCGACTGCGTTTTGCAGACATCGATGGCATAGGCGCAGCGGGGGTGGAAGTAGCAGCCGGGTGGCGGGTTGGCGGGGCTCGGAACCTCGCCGGAAAGCTCGATGCCCTCGGAGCGCAGACGGGGATCGGGGATGGGGACAGCGGAGAGGAGGGAGGCCGTATAGGGGTGCTTGGGAGAATAGAACAGGTTCTTGGTATCGGCGGTCTCGACCAGCTTTCCGACGTACATGACAGCCACATGATCGCAGATGTGCTTGACCACGGAGAGGTCGTGGGCCACGAAAAGATAGGTGAGGCCAAGCCGTTCCTGGAGTTCGAGGAGGAGATTGAGAACCTGGGCCTGGACCGAAACGTCGAGGGCCGATACCGGTTCGTCAGCCACAACCAGCCGGGGATTGAGGGCGAGGGCCCGGGCTATGCCGATGCGCTGCCTTTGCCCCCCCGAGAAGGCATGGGGAAAGCGCTGCATGTATTCGGGGCGAAGCCCCACGAGCCCCAGCAGCTGTGCCACGCGCTCCTGCCTCTCCTTGCGGTTCGGCATGCCATTGACCAGGAGGGGCTCTCCGACGATGTCGAAGAGGTTCATCCGAGGGTTGAGGGACCCGAAGGGATCCTGGAAGATCATCTGCATCTGACGCCTGAGCGGCCGAAGCTCGCGTCGGGTCAGGGGGGCGAGATCGACCGTCCCGCTGTCGGCGGTATTGAAGAGGATCTGGCCGCCCGTCGGCTCGAGGGCCCGGAGGACACAGCGCGCCGTGGTGGTCTTGCCGCAGCCGCTCTCGCCGACCAGGCCCATGGTCTCGCCCTCGCGGATCGAGAAGCTGACGTCGTCCACCGCCTTGACCTGGCCTGTCACCCTGCGGCGGAAACCCTTCGTGATTGGGTAATATTTGCTGAGACTCCGAACCTCGAGGAAGGGCGAGGCCGGATCCGGCTTCGCTTCAGGCCTGGCCATTGCCCACCTCCGGAGTGTCGCGGAAAAGGAAGCAACTAACCAATTGCCGCCCGTCCACCGCCTTCAGCTCGGGCTCGTCCCTGTCGCAGACGCCAGGCATGAAGCTTGTACAGCGCGGATGGAAGGGGCAGCCCTTGGGGCGGTTGAAGGCATGGGGGATGGACCCGGAAATGGTCGGCAGCTTGACCCGGGGAGCTGACTGTACGCTCGGTATGGAGCGGAGGAGGGCCCGGGTATAGGGGTGGAGGGGATTGTGGAAGAGGTCGTCCACGGGCCCCTGGGCCATGACCTTCCCGAGGTACATGACGACGACATAGTCTGCCATCTGGGCAATGACTCCGAGGTCGTGGGTGATGAAGATGATGGCCGAGTTGTATTCGACCCTAAGCTTGCGGAGAAGGCGCAGGATCTGGGCCTGGGTCGTGACGTCGATGGCCGTCGTCGGCTCGTCGGCTATCAGGAGTCGGGGATTCGCGGCGAGGGCCATGGCAATCATGGCGCGCTGCCGGAGGCCTCCGCTCATCTGCCAGGAATAGCTGTCGATGCGCTGCTCCGGCATGGAGATTCCCACATCGCGGAAGGTATCCAGGGCGAGCTGCCGGGCCGCGCCCTTGCTGAGGTCGCGATGGAGGAGGATGGCTTCGATGACCTGGTTTCCGACCGTGTGGACCGGGCTGAAGGCAGCCATGGGTTCCTGGGGAATGAGGGCGATCTCCGCTCCCCGGATGTCGCGCATCTCCCTGCCGTTGGGAGGAAGTCCCACGAGGTCGATGGTTTCCCTGACCTTGGAGGTGCCTGCCTCGCCCGATGCGCGGCTGTGGTACATGATCTGCCCTTCAACGATCTTTCCCGGCGGTTCGACGATGCGGAGGATGGCCTTCATCGTGACGCTCTTTCCGCAGCCGCTCTCGCCGACGATGCCGACCACCTGCCCTGGCTGTACATCGAAGCTGACTCCATCGACGGCCCTCACCGTTCCCTCGTCCATGGGGAAGTGGACCTTGAGATTCCGGACTGACAGCAGGGGCTCGCCCTCCCTCTCCATCGTCGCCATGGCCCCTTCCTTGTCGACCTTATTTTCCATAGGGATCCGCCGCGTCGCGCAGCCCGTCGCCGACGATGTTGAAGGCCAGGACGGCGATCACCACCATGAGGCCGGGTATCAGGAGCCAGGGGGCCAGGGCCAGGGTCTGGATGTTCTGGGCCTCCTGGAGAAGGACGCCCCAGCTGATGGCCGGCGGCCGGAGTCCGAGCCCCAGGAAGCTCAGGGACGTCTCGCTGATGATCATGACCGGTATGGCCAGCGTGCTTGTCGCGATGATATGGCTCGAGAAGGTGGGCGCCATGTGCCGCATGATGATGCGCATCCGGCTGCAGCCGACCAGCTCGGCGGAGAGCACGAAGTCCTCCTCGCGGAGGGAGAGGAAGCGCCCGCGGACCTCGCGGGCCAGGGTTGTCCAGCCGATGAGGGCGAGGATTATCGTAATTGCGAAGAAGACCCGCTCTGGAGGCCAGTCGCGGGGGAGGGCCGCCGAGAGGGCAAGCCAGATCGGGATGGTGGGAAGCGACTGGAGGAGCTCGATCATCCTCTGGATGACGAGGTCGACGAAGCCGCCGAAGTAGCCCGAGATGCCGCCGAGGAGGACGCCGAGGAAGATGCTCAAGGCTACCGACACCATGCCTATGGTCATCGAGGTCTGGGTGGCGAACATGAGGCGGGACCACTGGTCGCGGCCGAGGCGGTCGGTGCCCAGGAGGTAGATGCGGTTCTGCTCGTCGGCCCGGACCGCTCCGAGGATGTGGAGGCGGCTGGGGATGAGGCCGAAAATCTTGTAGGGGTAGCCCTGGGAAAGGAAGCGCACGGCGATCTTCTTGCTCGCGTCGGTCTTCCATTCCATCCGCAGGGTGGTCGGATTCCGCTTGCCCACGACCGTCGGCACCCAGGGCCTGAGCTTCGCACCATCGAAGAGGTGTAGGCTCTGGGAGGGGATGAAGGCCAGTTTTGCGTCGGTCAGTTCCGGTTCCTGGATGCTGAAAAAGGCCGGAAACAGGAGGACCACGAAGAACATGAACAGGACAACCATGGCCACGAGGGCCGGCTTGTGCTTTGTAAAGCGCCACCACACGAGCTGGGCGTTGGAGGCGACTGATACCCGGTCTTCCGGGATAGCTTCCTTGGGAAGCGGGCCGGTGTCGAGGCTTTCTTCCATGGCTCAGCCCCTCATCCTGATCCGCGGATCAGCCAGTGCCAAAAGTATATCGGACAGCAGGGTCCCGATGATCGTCAGGAAGGCGTAGATCAAAAGGAGGCTGCCGGCGAGATACATGTCCTGGCTGATGAGCGAACGGAGGAGAAGCGGCCCGATGTTGGGCAGGTTCATGACCGTCGCGACGATGAGGCTCCCGGAAAAAAGCTGGGGCAGATACCAGCCAATCGTGCTGATCAGGGGGTTGATGGCCAGGCGGACCGGGTACTTGAGGACAAGCTTCCATTCCGACATGCCCTTGGCCCGGGCTGTGACGACGTAGAGCTTGTTGAGCTCGTCCAGGAGGTTGGCGCGCATGACCCGCGTCAGCCGGGCAGTGCCTGAAATTCCGATGACGATGGCGGGAAGCCACATGTGCTTCATGAGGTCGGCGACCCGGGCCAGGTTCCAGGGCGCCTGCTCGAATTCCGGCGAGAAGAGCCCGGTCACGCTGATGCCCAGGACCGAGAAACCCAGCCACATGAGGATGAGGGCCAGCATGAAATTGGGGATGGCCACCCCGATGTAGTTGAAAAAAGTGAAGAAATAGTCGATCGGCCCATGCTGGTACCTGGCCGAAAGGATGCCGGCAGGAATGGCGATGATCCAGGTGAAAACAAAGGAAAAGGCCGCGAGTGCCAGCGTGAGGATGAGGCGTTCGCCTATCAATTCAGCATTGGGTCTTTGGTACTCAAGCGACAGGCCGAGATCTCCCCTGAGGAGATTCCCCATCCAGTAGAGGTACTGCACATAGATGGGCTGGTCCAGGCCGTAGGTCTGTCTGAGGGCCTGCAACTCGGTCTCGCCGAT
The DNA here is from genome assembly GCA_049317365.1 of Rectinemataceae bacterium. Lineage (GTDB taxonomy): Bacteria > Spirochaetota > Spirochaetia > Treponematales > Rectinemataceae > CAIJMU01. Next base: position 5,452 of record JBMOIK010000279.1, read on the forward strand.
CGATGAACCCGAGGAGGCGAGGGTCGCCGCATAGCTGGTGAGAAAATCGCCTGGAGGTGCCTGGACGAGGGCGAACACGATCACCGAGAAGACAACGAGCAGTACTGGCATGAGCAGGACCCGTTGCATGATGAACCTGAACATTTCGCCTCCGCGTTGCCGGAATAATGTGGGCCGGTTCCCGCCCCCTCCCCGAAGGAGGGAGTACAGGAACCGGCCCAGAAGCCTGATTACGGAATAAAGGGCACTATTGCCTGAAGTAGAACTGCTCGGTCCGGGCGTTGCCTGGAGTGCGCAGCGGCCAGTCGTTGCCGAGGGTGGCGGG
>JBMOIK010000280.1:0-5775 GCA_049317365.1 Rectinemataceae bacterium
GATCGAAGGTTTCGAGCCATATGTCGACCATCCTCCCCTCACGCGTATACGAGGCAAAGGCCTGGTACTTTTCGCCAAAGCGGACGAGGCCCTCGGCAAGCGCGGGCTCCCTCCAGGTGAGGAAGGAGTCACGGATGAGGGCCTCCATGGCGGGGAGGCTGAAGCCCGTGGAAACTGCAGCCCCGATTTCATTGAGAAGTCGCCCGTAGGGGGAGTCCGACAGGGCTCGGCCCCGCCTGATGACGATGGGCACGCCTGCGTCCCGGGCGGCAGCCTCGATCCAGGGCCGGGCATCGTCAAGCATGGCGACGGTCAGGCCGATGTCCTCGGGGGCGGTTCCCGCATCGAGGAGGGCTCCCACGCGGAGGAAGACCGAGTGGAGCTCTTCCCAGACATTCTTGAATTCGAGGGGGCGCACGCGGGCGGTGGAGGCAGGAGGAAGCCGGAGGAGGGAGACTTCGGGCGAGCCTGCCAGGCAGGCTGCATAGGCCTCAAAGTCTTCGATGAGCTCCGGGGCGATGATGAGGTGTCTGTCCCCGAGGCTGGGGGTCAGACCCCCCTCCCAGCCAGGCTCGAAGAGCTGCTTCCGATCCAGGAAAGCGCAATAGTCGTCGTGGAGGAGGAGGAGGTCTCTGACAGTCGGGTCGGGAGGCGAGCGGGTGGACAGGGGGCTCGCGAGCAGGGCATTCCGGATCGCAGCAAGGGAGGGAGGCATGGAGGCGAGGAAGGGCACAAAGGCAGGGGAGGCTTTCCCCGTTCCGAGGAGGGCCGCGTAGACTGCCTGTCCCTCCCTCGCGGCCAGCAGCCCTGCCGCCCAGATGGTGCGCGTCACCCGGTTGGCTGGCTTTTCCACCCGATGGGTGGAAAGCTCGCCCTCCTTGAATCGGTCCCAGCCTATGAAACGGTCAGGGTCGAGGGCTGCCGCTCCCGAACGCCTGAGGCATTCCACCGCCCAGGCATCCGCAGCCAGCTGGCTCGGAAAGACGAACACCGTCCCGCCCTCAGCCAGAGCTCCCTGGAGCAGCTCGAATATCGCCTCCGACACTCAGCCGCCCGGAGCCGGTTTCTTGCTGCCAACGGCCCCGTTTTTTTTACCTGCGGCATTTTTCGCAGGCTTCTGTGCAGGCTTCTTTTCGGGCGAGGCCACCTTCGCGCTGCGCTTTGGCCCCTCATCCTCGGCTGCGGCGGGGGGCAGGGCCTTGACGAATTCGCTCACTTTGTAGCCCGAGTCCGCCTCGAACCTGCGGAGTCCGGCGAGTTCTGCTGCTACCAGCGAGGCTGAGAGGCCGGTTGAGTCCACGCCCCTGGCATAGGCAGCGAGGGCAGCAAAGGAGAGGAACTCGTCGAATGCCTCCCGGTTGAACCAGGCTGTGCCGTCCCAGACATTGACGGAAAGGACGTTCCGGATCTCCTCGGCGGTCTCCAGCTTCGAAAAGAGGGTCTGAAGGCTATGAGCCGAGGGTGAACCCGGCTGTGCGCCCGTGGCGAGTGGACTGCCCGTCAGGACCATAGCCAGCCAGGTGCCCCGCCAGGCCTGCTGCCCCGGGACTCCCGCACCACGCTGGGCCTCACGGAGCTTCCGCTCAAGGGCGAGGCGTTCTGCGAACCGTCGCGCACGGGCAGAGAGGTCCTGAGGTCCCCTCGCGCCCTCCCTGACAAGTTCAGACAGTGAGTCGAGTACCAGGAAGGAGAGGGCCGATTCAGGCCCGCCCTCCCTGTCCAGCCATTCCAAAAGGACGCTGGCGTCTTCGCCTCCGTCGTCGGAGAGGGCGACAAGGCGGTCAAGTCCGAATCGGAAGCGGTCGAGTGCGGCTGCCGCCGCCTTTTCGTCGGCCTTCTTCGCCTTGGCGCTGCCGGCCTGTGGTCCGTCGGGTCCGATGCCCTCCTCGGCCGACTCCTCGCGGAGGAGCGTCCGCAGGGCGCCAAAGAATTCCAGGGCGGCCTCCATGCAGCCCACTGGCGGGGCGAAGGCGGCCCTTGCACCGACCCCGGCCCCGACCTTCATAATTGTTTCATTTTCGCCACCGTCCGTCCGCAGGCCGCCGTCCGTCCGGGAGAGCCTCTGCCTCGCCGTGGTGATGAACTCGATGCTGAGGAAGCGCGCCAGGATGGCATAGAGTTCCTTTCGCGCCAGGTCCTCGGTCGCCTCCGAAAGGTCGATCACCCCTCGGCCGCCGAGTTCGTCGTGGAGGAGGGTCATGAGTCCGCGTGCGTCGTCCGCTACTTCGAAGATGTCGAGGAAGACCTGGCACTGGTAGCCGTCGAGGATGACCTTCAGGCCCTCGTCGATCACCTCGCGCGAGCGGCGGAGGAACCAAAGGCCGCTGCGCTGTTCACGCATGGCCAGGTAGTGTCCGCGCTCGCGGTGGAGTCCGAGGGCTTCGCCGAGGTTCCTCCGTTCCAGGCGCTTCGTTCCGTCTGGGTTCTTTGCCGCGAAGGGCGCGGATTCCCGCACGCGTCCCTCCGCCCGGGCGAAGGCATTGTTGCAGGCGACCAAAGCCACCTCGGTGCCACAGCGGTTGCTGTAGACGAAGGCGTTCTCGTTGACGCCACCCTCCGGGCCCAGGAGGTCGAAGAGGAGGAAGTCGTCGACACCCGAGAAGATGTGCCTGCGCTTCAAGAGGGGGAAGATCTCACGCTCGTGGCGTCCGAGGAGGACCTGGTCGGGGCTTTCATCCTTGTAGGCCCGGCGGTATTCCATGCCGTATTTCTCGGTCAGGCCCTCGATCTGGCCGTGGCCGAACATCGGCAGGCCAGGCATCGTGGCCATCAGCGTGCAGATCCCGAAGTACTTGTCTCCATCGCCGAACTGGGCGATGGCCGTCTCCTCGTCGGGGTTGTTCATGAAATTGACAAAGCGTTTAAGTATGTCCTTGTCGAATTCCTGGGTATTGCGTATGGTCTCCCGGTACTTCGCGTTCTCTTCTTTCTTGAGCATGTTCATGAAGGCGGAATTGTAGACCCGGTGCATGCCGAGGGTGCGTACGAAGTAACCCTCCATCATCCAGAAGGCCTCGGCCAACAGGAGGGTGTCGGGAGCCTCGGAGGCACACTGGTCCACAACCTCACGCCAGAACTCGTTCGGGATCGCAGCCTCGAAGGCCTCGTGGGAAAGGGCGTGAGCCGAACGCGAGGGGACGTCGCCACCCTGGCCCGGCTCCGGGTACCAGAGCCTCCGGAAGTGCTTCTTGGCGATGACCATGGCCGCGTCGAACCTGATGATCGGGAAGTTCTGGGCTACATGGAGTATGCGCTCCCGAACCGCCTCCCTCGTCGCTGGGTTCAGGAAGTCGAGCTGGGCGGTGTCGCTCCAGGGCAGGCCCGTGCCGTCATTTCCGTGATAGACATACTCGGTACGTCCGCTCTGGAAATCCACGCGCTTGAAGACGACCGCTGCGTCCGTTTTGTCATAATAGTGATCTTCGAGCCAGATGCCGCAGCGTCCGTCCCCGGAGAGGTTCTCGCCGCTGAAGGAATAGCCGGGATAGGGGCAGGTCGTCGCCCGCATGAACAGGTCGGGCCGATCCCGGACCCAGGCCGAGTCGATGCCCGTGTGGTTCGGCACCATGTCCGCCGCGAGCCGGACCCCCCGCTGCCAGGCCCGGTGGCGAAGGTTCTCGAGGGCCGGCCAGCCCCCGATCTCGTCTGCGATCTCGTAGTCGAAGAGCGAGTATGCGGACGCAGCTGCTTCGGGGTTGCCGCACTTCTGCTTGATGCGGGCACTCGCCGAGCTCCGCTCCCAGAGCCCGATGAGCCAGAGCGCGTTGATGCCGCGCGAGGCCAGGGTGTCGAGTTCTCCGTCGGGAACCTGGTCGAGGCGCCGGATCTCCTGGCCCCAGGTCTTCGAGAGCTGGTCGAGCCACACGAGGGTCGTCTTGGCGATCATCACGACATTGGGCATCCAGTCGCGGTCGGGGCTGAAGCGTTCGTATTCCTTTTCCATTCCCGAGTAGACCAAGGCGCGCGTCGGTCCGGGGCCGGGGAAGAAGGGCTTCTCCTCCTCCCGCATCAGGTCAAGGCCGCCCAAGAGCCTCAAGAGCTTGTCGCCGATGAGGAGGCCCCACTTCTTGCGGATGTAGTCGAGCTGGCCGGAGAGCGAGAAAGGCGCTGCCCGCATGGGTGCCCGCAGCATGGAAAGCAGGTCCTCGTTGTCCGGGCCGAAGGCGGGGAGGGCGGCGAAATGCGTCTCGATGGCTTCGAGGGCCTTGCCCCAGGCAGGCAGACCCGCGAGTCCGGTGGGGAGCTTCCTTCCTTCGAGGTTTTCCGGGCTGCCGTCGTCGAACATGAAGGCGAAGGGCTTGAAGGCGGGATTCTCGTTGGCCAGGCGGAGCATGACGAGTTCTTCGAGCGCAATTTCCCTGTTTGAGGGCTGGCTTGTCGAGCCTGAACCGGCGGCGAGCCACTCACCGGGCTCGAGCTCGCCACGGTAGACCTCAAGGGGGGGGAAGCTGTCGACAAAGCGGTGGAGGAGGAGATCGAGCTCGCCGGAGCCAAGGCTGCGCTCAAGCTTGGCTGCCGCCGAGGCGAAGGCGTCCTGGCGCATCTGCTGGCGGTAGAGCCGCGCGACATCGTGGAGGATCTCGTCGATGAGGGCCATGGCATTGAGCTTGCCGGCCCGGACGGCTTTTTCCGGGAGGAGGGCCGCTCCAACCCGCTCGTTGATGGTCCTGGCGAGAATCCGTGCCTTGTGGAAGTCCGGAATGATCACGTTGCCCGTCGACTGGAAAAAAGAGCTGTCGAAACCCAGCTCGTCCCGGGCCTGTCTCGAGACGTGGAACTCCATCAGCCTGTCGCCGGGAGTGGCGAGGGGGGCGCCTGTAGGCTTCCCCTCGAGGGCCGAGAGCGAAATGACGAGTACACGCCTAGCCTTTTCCATGATTCCCCCGGAGGCATGATTGCATTCCTGCCCAGTAGAATAGTAGCCGAGGCGGCCTAGGGAGGCAAGGCAAGGCTTCACTGCGTGTTTGATTGTCCCTGGTTCGCAGGATAGAGCGATTATCTCTTCACGATTTTGTGTTTTCTTGGCATACTGCACAAACAGACGCGGAGGGTAAAAATGTCAATTGCTGTCGAGCATGAGAAACGCAAGCGGGAGATCCTTGAAAAAGCCCTCGACATCTTCGTCGAAGAGGGCTTTGGGGATACGACCTTCCAGAAGATCGCCGAACGCTGCGGAATCACCCGCACAATCCTCTACCTCTACTTCAAGAACAAGCGTGAGATCTTCAACTTCAGCATCAAGCTTTTTACTGACGGGATCGAGGAATCCCTCAAGGCCATCATCGGGGAGCCGGGGCTCGACCATACCGAGAAGATCGTCCAGCTGGTCGAGCGTACCATTGCCGAATGCATCCGCTCGAGGAGGCTCCTCCAGGTCATCCATGACTATCTCGGGCATCTCAGGATCGCGGGGACAGACACCGATGTCCGCGTCAGGCGGAGGACCATCAGGATGAAGCACCTCCTCGCTGGCCTCATCATATCGGGGCAGAAGTCAGGGGAGTTCAAGGCTTTCCCGGTCAAGATCTGGACCGAGCTTGTCTACGCTCTCGTGGAGTCGGAGATCTTCAGGCTGACCGTTCTCGGCCGCGAGGATTCCGGCTGCCTTCCCGAGGCGGCACGCTTTGTCGTCGAATCCTTTCGCGCCCATCCCTCCGGAACAGTGCGTGGCTGAGTCTTTGGACGAAGCCGCCAGTGGGGGAATCCTCCGAAAGCCTGCCTGGCTCAAGGTAAGGCTCGCAGGGGGCGAGGTCTCTGCCCATGTAGCCCAGACGC
>JBMOIK010000281.1:0-5773 GCA_049317365.1 Rectinemataceae bacterium
ATTCGCGAACATGAAGCCGAATATCCTCTTTCTCGGGTAGGCCATTCCGATGGGCTTCCGGGAGAAGGCGAGCACTTCTCGGCCGACGAAGTAGGTCGTATCCATCGCGTCGGGGCTGAAGCCGGGAATGGGAAGGTCCCGGAGATTCCGCGGGATGTCAGGCGACTCGCTGAAGCCGAAACTGATGATCACCTGCCAGATGCCGGCCTCGAGTTCCTTGACCTCGAAGCGCTCTTCCGCATCGATGCGCGGCAGCTCCTCGTTGCGCACGGTGAGGAGGATCGTGCGGGCGTGGAGCACGCGGTTGTGCTTGAGGTTGTGGAGGAGGGCCTTGGGGACTCCCGTGGGGTCGGCGGTCATGAAGATCGCGGTTCCCTGCACGCGGTGGGGCGGGTTCAAGGCGATGCTCGAGGCGAAGACATCAGGGGCAAGGCGGAAGCTCCGCATCTTTTCCCTGAAGATGGCCCTGCCATCTATCCATGTCCTCATAAGTATGAATATCAGTATTGCCATCAATACCACGATCCAGCCCCCCGAGGCGATCTTGCCCAGGTTGGAAAGCAGGAACGAGACCTCGATGACGAAGAAGACCGCAAGCAGGGGGAGGATCCATGCCAGGCCTTTCTTCCAGATCCGCAGGGCAACGTAGACCATCAGGCAGGTGGTGATGACCATGTCGGCCGAGACGGCTATGCCGTAGGCGTTGGCGAGCTTCCCGGATTCGCGGAAGCCAAGTACGAGGAGCATCGTTCCCGCCAGCAGCACCCACTTCATGAGGGGCACATAGACCTGGCCCACCGTTTCGTGGGAGGTGTGGCGCACCTGTATGCGCGGCCAGTAACCGAGCTGCACGCTCTGGGCCGCGAGGGAGAAGACACCGGAGATCACCGCCTGGGAGGCGATGATCGAGGCTGCAGTCGCGATGATCACCAGGGGAAGGAGACCTTCCGGCGGTACGAGCCTGAAAAAGAGATTTCCGACGTCGCCGGGATGGGCGATGAGGATGGCACCCTGGCCGAGGTAGTTGAGGATGAGGGCCGGGTAGACGAGGGAGAACCAGGCCTGGCGGATCGGCTTCCGCCCGAAGTGCCCCAGGTCCGCGTAGAGCACCTCCGCTCCCGTCATCGCCAGGAAGATCGAGCCCAGGACCCTGAAGGACAGCCAGCCCTCGTGCACGAGGAAGGAAATCGCGCGCCTGGGGTCGAGGGCCGCGAGGATGTACGGTTCCTTGACGATGCTCATGACTCCCAGGACCGCGAGGAGGAGGAACCAGATGCTGATCACGGGGCCGAAGAGGACTCCGACCTTCTGCGTGCCCTTTGACTGGAATGCGAAGAGGAGGAGGAGTATCACCAGGGTGAGGGGCACCACCCAGTTCGTGAAGAGTGGGGACACGTCCTTGAGGCCCTCGATGGCGGAGAGCACGGTCACTGCGGGAGTCAGCATGCCGTCGCTGTAGAGGAGGGATGCTCCGATGATCCCGATCAGCGTGAGGACGCCGGCCCGCCGTTTTGATCCCTTGGGGAGGTTCCGTCCGACGAGGCTGACCAGGGCAAGTATTCCCCCGTCGCCCTTGTTGTCCGCGCGGAGGACCAACACGAGGTACTTCACGCTGACGATGAGCGTCAGTACCCATAGGAGGAGCGAGACGAGGCCGATCACGTTCTCAGGATTGGGTTCGATTCCCCGGCCCGGCGCGAAGCACTCACGAAGCGCATACAAGGGAGAGGTACCGATGTCGCCGAAGACAACACCGATGGCAGCCAACGCGAGGTTCTGTCTGGAGCGGCCGGAAATACTCATGTCTCATCCGAGGATACCCGCCAATGGGGGACAGCTGCAATCGGGCCAGCTCCCTTGGTCTCGTTGCCGCAGTGGCTGATAGCAGCTATCATTGCGCCTTCCGTTGGAGGTACAGGATGCACGATTATCCAGGACGCCGAGCCAGGGTGGCCGCGAGGCTTCGCGAGGAGGGTCTGGGCGCCTGCCTGGTGCGGGACAGCGAGGGAGCCCGCGACCCCTCCGTCAGGTACCTCACAGGACAGCCCGGCGATGCCCTGCTCATCATCACCGCAGAGGGGAAGTCCGTGCTTGTAGCCTGGGATATCAACATGGCCCGGGCAATGGGGAACGCGGACGAGATTCTCGCCTACACTGACTTCCATCGTTTACCGACCGAAGCTCTCCTGGGCGTGCTGCCGAGGCTGGGCGTGCGGAAAGGCGCGCAGGTCGAGCTGCCTTCCACGACCAGCTATCCTGCCTACGCCGATTTCGTCGAAGCCCTTGTCGATTACGACCTCCTCTGCCGCGAGAGCGGCATCGGGGACTTCATTCTTGGACTGCGGGCGGTCAAGGACGAGGCCGAGCTCGGGATCTACCGCCGTGCAGCGGGGATCACGGACCAGCTCGCTGACGAGATCGAGAAGGGGGTGCGCGCCGGGAAGCTGGCCACCGAACTCGATGTGGCCCTTTTCATCGAGCGCGAGTGCAGGCTGCGGGGCTGCGAGGGAGTCGGCTTCGAGACCCTGGCTGCGGGCCCGGCGAGGAGCTTCGGCATCCACGCCTTCCCTCCCTTCGGCGCGGGACCCTTCGCGACGAAGGGAATGAGCATCCTCGATTTCGGCATCAGTCTTGAAGGTTATACGACAGACATAACCATGAGCTTCATTCGGGGAGACCTCGGAGATGGGGTAGAGCTGATGGTCGCCCTCGTCGGGGAGGCATACGAGGCCTGTGTGGCGATGTGTGCGCCGGGTCTTGCCACGCGCGACCTGGCTCTCAGGGCCGATGGGATTTTCGCGGCTGCGGGAATGGTCATGCCACATGCCCTCGGCCACGGAGTCGGACTCGAGGCCCACGAGGCGCCGGCGGTACGGAGCAGGGAAGACAATAAGGCCATCCTTGCGCCTGGCCACATCATCACCATAGAACCCGGACTCTACGACCCGGAATTGGGCGGTGTCCGCCTTGAAAACGATGTGCTCATTACCGCCACTGGCCATGAGGTATTGACTCAGTCGAGGATTGTTCGCCTCTAGCCATGAATTTACCCGGATAGTATTGACTCTTCATGTTTTATCCGGGTAAAATAGAGGGATGGAAGCCTCACGTTTCACTTGTTTTTGCGGGGTTGATTGTCGTGCCTCAGGCGGGCTGCGGGAGCTCCTGACCGCTGCCAAGGAGCATCTGGACAAGGGCGGCCCTCCCATCCTCATTTTCGAGGACCTCAGCGGCACGCTCGTCGACTTCAACTTCACCGGCAGTCTGGAGGATGTGCTCGCCCGGGCCATCCCGGTCGAGGTTCCACGTGGGCCAGGCCGCCCGAAGCTCGGTGTGACAGGCGCCGAGGTTTCCCTCCTGCCGAGGCACTGGGAGTGGCTCGACGCGCAGCCCGCCAGGGCCTCGGGCACCATACGCCGCCTCGTCGACGCCGCGAGGCAAGGGGCCACTGATCCGCAGCGCCAGAGGGTCGACGCCGCCTTCCGCTTCATGACTTCGCTGGGCGGAGATTATCCTAATTATGAGGAAGCCATCCGGGCCCTCTATGCGGGGAACTGGCCGCGTTTCAGGCGTCTCATCCGTTCCTGGCCTCCTGATATCGCAGGGTATCCGCTATGGATGCTGGGCCTAGGTCCGGCAGTGGGCCCGGATGGCAGGTCAGCCGGCGCCCGGACTGGCCATCCGGCAAGCACCAACGAGGTCTGGCGCGAGCCTGCGACAGTCATTGTCAGGGGCATCGCGCAGGGCAGGTGGAGTGCGGTCGAGGTGATGGAAGCATGCCTGTCGCGTATCGAGACCGTGAACCCCCTGGTCAAGGCCATGACCGCGGTCTGGAGCGACGATGCCCTGGAAGCAGCCCGAGGAGTCGATGCCGCACTTGACGAGGGCAGGTCCCCAGGCCCTCTGGCTGGCCTCCCCTTCGTCGTGAAGGCCAATATAGACGTCCTGGGCCATCCGACCGACCAGGGTATCGCGGCCTTTTCAAAGACAGGCGCAGGATCGGACTCCCCCCTGGTCGCGCGTCTGCGGGCAGCAGGGGCCATCCCCCTGGGCCATACCAACCTCCCCGACCTCTCGCTGCGCTTCGAGACCAGCAGCAGTCTGCATGGCCGCACCTTGAATCCCTGGAACCCCACGATGAGTCCGGGGGGATCGAGTGGCGGAACCGCAGTTGCGCTTGCGACTGGCATGGCGTCGGCCGGACTCGGAAACGATGCGGGCGGTTCCCTGAGGCTTCCTGCGCTTTTCGAAGGGATTGCTGCACTCAAGCCGACAACTGGCCGCTTTCCCCAGGATCACCGGAGCGGCGGCCGTGATCCGGGCTTCGCATCGCAGGTCATACCCGTTGACGGTATCATGGGAAGGAGCATCGCCGATCTTGTGCTGTTGCTGGAGATCCTGTCGGGGCCCGATGCCCGCGATCCCCGTGCCGTGCCTGCGCCACCTCGTGGCCCCGCACTGCCCACGCCCATCCGTGTTGCCGTCGCCGCAAACCCTGCCGGGGCTGCCATCCATCGCATGGTCGCCTCGCGCGTGACCGAGGCCGCCCTCGCGCTCGGGCGGGCAGGCTACAGCCCGGTTCCCGTGGAATTGCCCCGCTTCATGGAAGTACTGGCCGCCTACGACCGTCTCATCATGACCGAGCTCAGTCTGGCAGGGGCCGGCCTCGACAGGCTCATCGGGGAGGACGGGAGGAAGTACCTCGGATTCCTCCGGGAAGCGACGAAGCCGACGGATCTCCCCGGCTATCTCGCGCTCACTTCCCTGCGCCTCGAACTGCAGCGGACCTGGTCGCAGTTCATGGAGGAGTGGCCCCTCATACTTGGTCCTGTATTTACGGAACCCTTCGTCCCCGTGGACTCGGACATCGCCGATGCGGCCGCACATGCGCGCGTCGGGCTGGGACGGGCGCTGTGTTCGGTCAGCTCCTTCCTCGGCCTGCCCGCGGTCGCGGTCCCCTGCGGGATCATCGAGGGAATGCCAGCGGGTGTACAGCTGATCGGGAGGGCCTTCAGGGAGGATCTCTGCCTTGACGCGGCGGCGCTGCTCGAGAAGCAGTTCGGGCTCCTCGGGCCGGTGGATCCCCGATCCTGAGGAAGTCCACCCTGCCCCGCCGTTGGCGTCGTTGACGCAGCGGGGCGGCTCTACGCATACTCTCTCCATGTACAGGTACCAGATCGAAGGCGGCTTCCCGATCAAGGGCCGCATCAAGGCCAGTGGCAACAAGAACGCTGCCCTTCCCTGCATCGCGGCGACCCTCCTGGCGCGTTCGCCGGTCACGCTCCGCAACATCCCCGAGATCGAGGACGTCCAGGTGATGTTCGAGGTCCTGAAGATCCTCGGGGCGGAGGTGGAGCATCCCGAGCCCAATGTCTGGAGGGTCGATGCCGCTGGCGTGGAACGCTGGGAGGTTCCCGCGGAGCTCGCACGCAAGGTTCGGGCCTCCATACTCTTCGCTGGCCCCCTCCTCGCGCGCTTCGGCAAGGTTTCGCTGCCTCCGCCCGGAGGCGATGTCATCGGCCGCCGTCGGGTCGATACCCATCTCCTGGCGCTGCAGGAGCTGGGTGCGCGCGTCGATGTCGACCGGGGCTTCCGCTTTACTGCCAACAAGCTCGTGGGTGCCGACATATTCCTCGACGAGGCTTCGGTGACAGGCACGGAAAACGTGGTGATGGCGGCCGTGCTCGCCCAGGGTCCGAGTGTCATACGCAACGCGGCGAGCGAGCCCCACGTGCAGGATCTCTGCCGCCTCCTCGTGGCCATGGGTGCGAAG
>JBMOIK010000282.1:0-5749 GCA_049317365.1 Rectinemataceae bacterium
TCGCCCGCCGAACCTGGAGGAGCGCGGCACGCGCTCCGACACATCTATGGGCGAGGCTCGCCCGCCGAACCTGGAGGAGCGCGGCACGCGCTCCGACACATCTATGGGCGAGGCTCGCCCGCCGAACCTGGAGGAGCGCGGCACGCGCTCCGACACATCTATGGGCGAGACACGGCCCATCAACGCACGGGAGCGCAGCGTGCGCTTCCGCGCCCTCGTGCGCGAGGCTCCGGAGGAGCCAGGCGTCTATCTGATGAAGGATGCAGAGGGCCTGGTCATCTACGTCGGGAAGGCCAAGGTCCTCCGCAACCGGCTCTCCTCATATTTCTCCGGCCGTAAGGACGTCAAGACACGCCACCTTGTCGCACGCATCGAAACCATCGAGTGGATCATCGCCGCCAGCGAGTATGAGGCCCTTCTCCTCGAAAGTACCCTCATCAAGCGCCTCACACCCCGCTACAACATCAACCTGAAAGATGGAAAGACCTACCCCAGCATACGCATCACCAATGAAGCCTTCCCCCGTGTCTTCAGGACGCGACGCATCATCGATGATGGGAGCCGCTACTTCGGCCCCTTTCCCAGCGCCGATCTCATCGACACCTACCTGGACCTTGTCAAACGCCTCTTCCCCCTGCGTCGCTGCGTCAACATGAAGGCCCACAAGGATGTCTGCATGTACTGGCACATCGGACGCTGCGCGGGTCCCTGCGTCGGAAAGATCACCCGGGAGGAGTACGCCATCCACATCGCGGAGGTTGAGAAGCTCCTTTCCGGCGACACCGAAGCCCTCCTGGCTTCGCTTCGGGAGCGAATGGCCGCCGCCGCTGGCTCCCTTAAATTCGAGGAGGCCGCCAGGCTCCGCGACTCCCTCCGCGCAATCGAGGACTTCCGTGGGAAAACTGGCTCTGTCGACAATGACCCTGAAGGACGGGACTACATCGCCTGGGCAGCCGACGGTGAACTCGTTACCTTCGCCGTCTTCCAGATGCGTGGAGGGAGCTTGACCGGCCGCGACCTCTACCGGAGCTGCGTCGCGAGTGCAGAGGACGAGGCCCTCGTCTCCTTCCTCATGAGCTATTACGGAAAGGAACGCCTGCCACCGGCCAAGGTCTTTGTATCGGCGCTGACTGCCGCTCTGGCTGAGGGAGATCAAGCCGCAGAGGCGTCTGGAGTCCCGCTCCCCACCTCCGACCTGCCCCTCGTCGAAACCTGGTTCGAGCGCGAGCTCGGCGTGTCGGCGGCCATCATCACGCCTGCGGGCTTCCACGCCGCGGCAGGCCCTGCCGCAGAAGGCCACGACACGGCAGGCCACGAAAAGCGCCACGCGGCAGCCCTCGCCATGGCCGCCCAGAATGCCCACGAGGACCTCGCCAAGCGGCGGCGCGAGCTTGGCGACCCCGCGGCCATCGCGGAATTGAAGTCAGTACTAGGACTTTCACGCGCGCCGGAGCGCATCGAGGGCTTCGACATCGCCCACCTCGAAGGCAGGCACATGGTCGCCTCGCTGGTGTCCTTCAGGAACGGCATACCCGACCGCAAGAACTACCGCAGTTTCAACATCAGGAGCCTCGAGGGGAAGGTGGACGACTTCGCAGCCATCCGCGAGGCGGTCGCGCGCCGCTACACGCGCCTGGTCAACGAGGACGCGGAGCTGCCCGATCTCGTGCTCGTCGATGGAGGCAGGGGACAGGTCTCGGCCGCGAAAGAAATCCTCGATGCCCTCGGCCTGGATTGCGACCTGGCGGGGCTGGCCAAGCGCCAGGAGGAGATCTGGCTTCCCGGCCGTGGAGAGGCAGTGGTCCTGCCCCACGACTCGCCCGCGCTGCGTGTCCTTGTGGCCGTCCGCGACGAGACCCACCGCTTCGCCACAGGCCGCAACCAGCGTCAGCGGGCGGGCGAGCTCAAGTTCGGCATCCTCGAGTCGGTGGAAGGCGTCGGTCCCCAACGAGCCGGGCGCCTGCTCCGCGTCTTTGGATCACTAGAACTAATTGGGAAGGCTTCGGTCGCAGACATCGCGTCGGCGGGCAAGCTGGGGGCCACGGTGGCTGAGCGGATCAAGTCAGCACTCGCCGGACGGGCCGTCATTGAGCCAGGGCCTGCCGCTGCCGCGCGGGCCTCCGCTGCGCGTGGCACCGCCACACGGGGCGCCGGTCCCAAGCCCGCCACCGCACGGGGCGCCAATGCGAAGGCCGCACCGCAGGCAGCCGCTCCCGCCCCCGAAGGCGCCGTCAAGGGCAACCTGGCAGCGGAACGGGAGCCTGACTACAAAGCGAAGTGAGGCCTACGGAGCCCCGACCCTGAAGCGCCCCACCGCCTCGGCAAGCTTCGCGCCGACCTCGAGCCCCTCCTCGCTGAGCGCCGAGATCTCGTCGATGGCGCGGACTATGTCCGCAGCCCCCACGGCCACATCGTCCATCGCGGAGGCAGATATCGCCTGGGCTTTGGCGATGCCGTCCTGGGTCTCTCCGATGCGCTGGGCTCCGTGGTTCATCTCCGCGCTTTCCCTGCGTATCTCCTCGGTCAGACCGAGAAGTGAGCCGGCGTCCTGCCGCACGCCCCGCCCGCCCTCGGCGAGGGAGCGGGTGCTGACTGCTATCCCGTCGAAGGCGCGAACGAGGCCTGCCACCTCATCCGCGATCCGGGCGAGCGATTCCGAGCTGCCGTTCGAGGCGACGCGCGCATGGGTAATCCTGTTGATAATGTCATTCAAGACAGCTGTTACAATACGCGCGTTCTCGGCGCTCGACTCCGAGAGGTTGCGGATCTCGCCGGCGACGACCGCGAAGCCCTTGCCCGCCTCGCCAGCGTGCGCGGCTTCTATGGCTGCGTTCATCGACAGGAGGTTAGTCTGCGAGGCGATGCCGTTGATCATCGCTATGGCGTCCCCGATGTCGCCGACGCTCTTCTCGATGTCGGAGATCTCGGCGTCCACCTCGGCCACCCGCTCCCCGCCGCGTCTGGTCACCTCGAGGAGCGCGTTGGCCGCACCGAGCTTCTCCATGGTAAGGGTGGCAACGCCCTCTATCGAAGCGGACATCTGCCCGATCGCTTCGGTGGCGTGGGCGACCGCTGTGGCCTGCTCGGCAATGCGCGACGCGAGGTTCCGGAAACCCTCCACGATGGCTGCCGCCGACCTCGAGGCTTCCCTGCTCTGGCCGCTCACCTGACCTAATTGGTCCTTTGTCGCCCCGATGGAGTCGCGGGCCGCCGTGACCGAGGCCTTGGCCCTTCCCGCAGCCTGTCCCAGCGACTCTGCGTTGTGCGAACTCAGGCTCTGGAAGCCGCGTATGCTGAGAACCATCCCGCTGGTCCGCTCCACGAAATCGTTCACGAGGCCGGCGACCTCCCCGACCTCGTCCGGCGAATCGATGTGCACTCGCTTGGTCAGGTCGCCCTCTCCGTGCGCGATGTCCGCGATGAGGTTTCGCATTCGCCTGAGCGGCGCGATGACCACGAGGCGGAGAAGGAACCACACGAGAAGCGTGAGAAGAACCGTCGTGAGGGCGGCCAGGAGGGCCGACTGGACACGGAAACGGCTGATGAAGGTATCAGAGTCCTGGGTCGAGATCCGTAGGGTCGCGACCGCGACGACCTGCCCGGCCCTGATCCCCTCGTGGCAGGCTACGCAGGATTCGGAGGCGACAAGCGGTCCCGTGACTCGGAGCGTGCGGCCCTTGCCGCCGAGTTCTTCGAAGGCGACAGCTTCCTTGCCGCTGGCAAAGACCAGCCTTTCAAGATCATCGGGAGCCTCCTGCGCCCTGGTCGTCATGATGGGGAGGGCGAGCACCTTGAAGCCCGTGATGCCCGGATACTTCTCCAGGGTCTGCTCGAGGGGCGAAACATCGGAGACACCGTTGTTCATGGCAAAGGAAAGCGCCTCTATCATGAGACGGCTGTCGGTCTCCGCGCGCGTCAGGAGCAGCGAATTCTCCCGTGCGATGAGCTGGATCGACAAGACCAAAGTCATCATCGTACAGGCTGCCACGACACCGAGAACGAGAACGCGCGTGAATTTCCAGGTAAGGCCCTTCATTCCAGGGTACTCCTTCGCTTCGATGACCCGGGCCATCGACCGCGCGCCAGTTATATTCAGGCTAGCTTCACTTGTGCAAAGCGTCAAGGAATGGCGGATGGGAGGACAGAAGACCCCCGATGCACTATCATCCCTGGATGCGCGTAAAACCCATAGCCTTCATCGTCCTGGGAGCTCTGGTCGCCCTCGCCCTGGCCTTCGCTGTGGTCGAGCGGGACTCCCTGACCCACGCGCCCTGGGATCTTGCACGCGATTTCCGCTTCCCGAACGGGGCAGCCATCGATTCCACTGGCGCCTTCTGGATCACCGACTCTGGTGGAAGACGCCTCACTCGCGTCAATTCAGCAGGGCAGATCCTGCTCAGGAAGGAAGGCGGCAGCCGCTCGGGTGGATTCTATTCAGCGACCATCCTTGGTCCGGAGGGGGAGGACGGAGTCTGGATCCTCAATTCCATCACAAGCCGCGATTCTGGCGGAACGGACAGGGTGGAACTTCTCCTCGTCTCACGGGACGGCAACATCGGTTCGCCGCGGTGGACCTTCACTCCAGAGTCTACGACGAGCACGGAAATAGACTATAGCCGATTCCCCTATTTCGTCACCCTGAGCGGAAGCCAACTGCTCTGGTTCGTCTCGGATGGTTCGGGGAATACGAAGCTGCACAGTGTCGATACAGCGACCGGAAAGGACGAGCTGATCCGCAGCTTCAACGCCATCGATGCCTATGGCTTCGTGAGCGCCTTCTACGATCCTGCCAGAAAAACAGGATGGTTCCTGGACAACAACTCCAATATCCTCGAATGGAAACTCGGGAGCGCAGCTCCCCACGTCATCTTCGGCAATCCGGAAGTGCAGGGCAGGCGGGTCAGGGTTCCCACGGACATCCGGGGACTCGCCGATGGCAGCCTCGTCCTCCTCGACGGGAAGGGTGAACTCGTCCGGATCGCCAAGGATGGGAGTGTAACTCGTCCTATATCCAAAGCGACCTTCAACCATGAATTGCACATGTCGAACATCGTGGTTGGGGACAAGGGGCGCCTCACGATGGCCGACGAAACGGTCGGCGGAGCCTTCGCCTGGGATCCTCTCGATCCTGGCGCTGTGCTTTCGATTCCCGGGGCCTCCCTCTCGCGCAATTCCTCGCTCATGGGATGGCTGGCCTGGATCTCGGTAGCGATCGCGACCGCAGGTGCCCTTACCCTCCTTGTGCTGCTCTACAACGTCGTCATGAGGCGCCGGACCCCCTTGATACTCAAGCAGTTCGGGATCTTCGTCCCCCTCATCGTCTGTTCCGTCATCGCGGTCTCGTACTGGGTGTACCAGGACCTCATGGCACGTTACACGAAAGAGGTCGAGATCCGACTGCTGGCGTGGAGCCAGCTCGCCGCCGGGATGACGGACGCGAAGGACATCGACGAACTGCGCATGGGGGAAAGGACCCAGGGCGAGGTCAGCGGATCGGAGGGCTTCGGCAGGCTGACGAAAATCCTGGCCAAGGCCGTGGGCGACAATGCAGACCGCTGGAACTCAAACATCTATGACTACATCTACGTACCGACAGGTTCTGGCTGGTACGTCTTCGACCAGTTCGGATACTATGAACGCTACCTCCCCAAGCCAGGCATGCTCAGGGTGGCCAATTCCGGAACGCCCATGGTCGACCGCTACGAGGATGCCTACAGCCAATGGATCTCGGGATTCTATCCCATCCGCC
>JBMOIK010000283.1:0-5738 GCA_049317365.1 Rectinemataceae bacterium
GGCCCCATCAGGCACAACCACTTTAGGAGCACTCATGGCAACTATTACCCACAAGGGAAACCCGATCCATACCTCTGGCACGCTGCCGGCAGTCGGAAGCAAGGCCCCCGACTTCAAGCTCACCGGCTCCGACTTGAAGGATGTCGGGCTTGCCGACTTCGCGGGAAAGGTGAAGGTGCTCAATATCAACCCAAGCCTCGATACAGGCATCTGCGCGCTGTCGGCCAAGCGCTTCGACGCGGAGCTCGCGAAGATCGGCGGAGCTGTTGCGCTCAACGTGAGCCGCGACCTGCCCTTCGCGGCGAGCCGTTTCTGCAAGGGTGAGGGCCTGACCACCATTGTACCGCTGTCGGAGATGAGGAACCGTGACTTTGGCCTGGCCTACGGTGTCGCCATAGAGGATGGAGCCATCGCAGGTCTTCTCTCTCGCTCCGTTGTGGTCATCGACAAGGAAGACCGCATTGTCTACACCGAGCAGGTGTCGGAGATCGGGCGGGAGCCGGACTACGTCGCGGCCCTCGCAGCCGCCAGGAAGGCGGTCGGCTGATCGGTCGGCTGATCGTCTGGCTGTCCCTGCTGGCAGTCACACTGCAGGCCCCTTACGACAGCAGGGCCCTGGCGATGACCAGGTGCTGCACCTCGCTCGTGCCCTCGTAGATCTCCGTGATCTTCGCGTCGCGGTACATGCGCTCCACTTCGTACTCGGTGACGTAGCCGTTTCCGCCGTGGATCTGCACCGCTTCGCGCGTCACATAGACTGCGGTTTCGGCGGCGTGGAGCTTGGCCATCGCTGATTCGGTGGAGAAGGGTAAGCCGGCGTCCTTCCTGCAGGCAGCCTGCCAGACCAGGAGTCGGGAGGCCTCGACGCGGAGGGCCATGTCGGCGAGCTTGAACTGGATGGCCTGGAGAGCGGAAATGGGATGACCGAATTGCTTCCTTTCCTTCGAGTAGGCGATCGAACGTTCGAGGGCTCCGCCTGCGATGCCGAGGGCCTGGGCGGCGATACCAATGCGCCCTCCATCGAGGCTTGCCATCGCGATCCTGAAGCCCTTTCCCTCCTCGCCCAGGAGGGCATCGGCGGGCACCCGGAGGCTGTCGAGGGCGAAGGCTGTCGTGTAGCTGCCTCTAATGCCCATCTTCGATTCGTTGCGGAGGGCCGTGACACCGGGCGAGGAAAGATCGACGATGAAGGCCGAGAGTCCCCTGTGCTTCTGGCTCCTGTCCCGGCTTGCCAGGACGACACCTGTGCCGAGGAAGCCGCCGTTCGTGATGAAGACCTTGCTCCCGTCGATGACAAAGCCCTCCCCCTCCCTGCGGTACGTCGTCTGCACATTGGCGAGGTCGCTTCCCGCCTCCGCTTCGGTGAGGAGGATGGCGCCTATCTTCCTGCCTGCGGCGAGGTCGGGCAGCCAGCGCTTTTTCTGCCCCTCGGTTCCGAAGTGGAGGATGGGGTCGCAGGCCAGCGAAGTATGGGCTGATATGAGGACGCCGCTGGAGGCGCAGGCCTTCGAGACCTCCTCCACCACGATGGCGTAGGAAAGGATGTCGAGACCGGCACCACCGTAGCTTTCCGGAATATAGCTGCCCAGGAGACCCATGTCTGCGTACTTGGCAATAAGGTCATCTGGAATGCGGTGCTGTTCGTCGATGTCGATGGCCCTGGGCCTGATCTCGGCTTTGACAAAATCCCTCAGGGTATCCCTGAGCACACGGTGGTCCTGGTCGAGTTCGAAATCCATGGCTAACCTTCCTTTGCCGCGCCGGGACGAGGCCTCAAAGCTTCTGCGCAGCTGAATCCAGCCGCGCGGCGACAAGCTCGGCCAGGTCCAGGGTCTGGATCCGGCCTTCGTGGTTGCCGGTCTTGACCCCGTCCTCGAGCATCGTAAGGCAGAAGGGGCAGTTTGTTACCAGGATAGGCGCTCCGGTGGCGGCGGCCATGTCTGCCCGTGCCACTGAAATCCGCGTTCCCAGTTTCTCCTCGGCAACGATACGTCCGCCTCCCCCACCGCAGCAGAAGGAATCCGCATGGTGCGCCTTCATTTCCCTGACCCTGCCGCCCAGGGCAGCGAGGGCCTTCCTGGGCTGGGAATAGATGTCCATATATCGGCCGACATAGCAGGAATCGTGGTAACTACACTCGAACTCCGCTCGCTTGAGCGGAAGCCTGCCTGAGTCGATCAGGGTCGAAAGGAAGGTCGCGTGATGCTCGACGGGAAGCTCGAGTCCCAGGTCGCGATAGTCACGTGCAAGGGTGTTGAAGCAGTGGGGGCAGGTAGTCACGATTTTCGTGGCGCCTGAGGCCTTGATATTCTCCACGTTCACGATGGCAAGGGCCTGGTAGAGATACTCGTTGCCGAGCTTCCGTAGCGGCTCGCCGCAACATTTTTCAGAGCCGCCGAGGATGCCGACCTTGATGCCCGCAGCGCTGCAGGACTCGATAAAGGCCCGCGCTACCCTGCGGTTCCGCGCGTCGAAGGAGGCATAGCAACCAGCAAAATAGAGGATGTCGAAGGCTTCAGAGCCCCTCGCATCGACGACAGGGAGGCCCGTGGCCCAGTCGCCTCGGCCGGCGAAGGCAAGGCCGAAGGGATTGCCGTTGACCTCCAGGTTTTCCGCGGCCTTCCGGCTGCCCTCGTCGGGGAAGTCCCCTTCCATGAGGGCGAGGTTCCTCCGCATTGCGATGATCTTGTTTACCTGCTCGACGCCGGCGGGGCAGGCTTCCTGGCAGGCCCTGCAGGTCGTGCAGGACCACAGCGCCTCGGAGCCGACTGCATCGCACACTGTGGTGTCGGCAGCCTTCAGCGCGGCGGCGCCGATGTCGGCGACGAGCTTCATCGGCGACAGGGGTTTTTGGGTCGTGTACGCAGGGCAGGCATCCTGGCAGCGCGCGCATTTCGTGCAGGCATCCGCGTCGAAGATGTCCTTCCACGTGAGGTCCGAAACCTTCGCGGCACCGTATTGGGTGATCCTGTCATCCTCGAGGTTGATCGTATCAATTGTACCCTTTGGTTCGAGGGGGGCGAAGAAGGCGTTGGCTCCGGCCGTCAGGATGTGCTTGAGCTTGCTGGAGGGCAGCGAAACGATGAAGAGCAGCACCAGCGCGAAGTGGATCCACCACAGGAGGGCGTGCACGATGCCCAGGCCCCTCGGCGTGGCGAAGGCGAAGCCCGAGGCGACCAGGCGTCCCACGGGCGACCAGGCGGCAAGGGCCTCGTTCGTGCCGAGCTCGGTCGCTGCCATGCGGAGTCCCTCGATGAGGTAGCCTGTGAGGATGATGCCCGCGAGGAGGGCGTGGACGAGCCAGTCCTCGACTCCGGTCTCCAGGCCCTTCGGCTGCATGATGAATCTCCGCAGCCCGAGACCCAGGAGGGCGAGGAGGGCCAGCACCCCGGCGACATCGAGGACAAGGGAGTACCAGAGGTAGAAGCTCCCCTTCATTATGACAATACCGAAGAGTGGCTGGAGAAGGTCTGCCTGCGCCATCACGATGAGGGTACCTATAAACAATATCGCAAAGGCCCAGAACCAGATGGCGTGAAGCTTTCCGGGGCCCGTGCGGGCGACGAGGACCTGGCCCGCGTCGATGCCGATGAGGCGGAATAGCCGTTTCCAGGGCCGGTCAAAGCGGTCGAGGGCCCTGCCGCGTTTCCAGATGGAAAGCCGCTTCCAGAAGGACCAGACGACATAGCCCATGGCAGCGAAGGCCAAAAGATACATGAGGGGCGTGACGCCGTGGCCGACGTTCCAGTAGATCTCTCGGGTGTTTTCCATTCCGGTCAGTCTCCTGTGAAGACGGGCTTTCGCTTTTCGACGAAGGCAGCCATGCCCTCGCGGGCGTCCCCGCTGGTGAAGAGCAATCCAAAAAGCGCGGCCTCGTGGGCGAGGGCTTCGTCGAGGCCTGCCTCGAGGCCGAAGGCTAGGGCTTCGCGGGCACTGGCGACGGCTCGTGGCCCCGCAGCTGCCATGCGCTCGGCGGCCTCCCGGGCCTTGGGGAGGAGCTCCTCGGGGTCATAAAGGGCGTTGACCAGGCCCCAGGCAAGGGCGGTCGCCGCGTCGATGGCCCTGCCGGTGAGGATCAGTTCCCGGGCCCTGTTGGGGCCGATGAGCCGCGCGAGGCGCTTGCTGCCTCCGAAGCCCGGGATGAGGCCGAGGGTGGTTTCGGGCAGGCCGAATTTGGCAGCCTGCGAGGCATAGATAAAGTCGCAGGCCAGGGCCAGTTCGAGGCCGCCGCCGAGGGCATAGCCGTTCACCGCTGCGATGATGGGAATTGGGAGCTTTTCGAGGGCAGAGAAGACCGCCTGACCCCGCTGCCCGAAGGCGCGTGCCCCGGCGGGTGACATTCCCGACATGGCCGTGATGTCGGCACCGGCCACGAAGGCCTTTCCCGCCCCGGTCAGGATCGCCGCACGGAGGCTCCGGTCGGCCGCGATCCCCGAAAGCGCAACCAGCAATTCCTCGAGCGTCGCCGCATCGAGGGCGTTCAAGGCTTCCGGCCGGTTTATTGTAAGGGTCGCGATCCCTCCCGTTACTTCCACAAGGATTCGCTGCTTTTCCATGGTTTCCTGCCTCCTGGGCCACGGGTATGGTCGAACACGGGCCTGAACTTGCGCCCAGGCCTGCACTGCGCCCGGGCTTACACGGCCTGCGGGCCTAGCTTGACCTTAGCGTTAAGTAGTATAGGCGGCTTTTGGAAGTGGTCAATCGCAAAGCGGGGCAAAGTTCTGCCCATCGCAGCGGGGGGGGCCTTGAGCCCTACTTCGCGCTTCGCTACATCCTGACGAAGCTACCGGAAACATCACCGGACAGGCTCTCCGATCTCCTGCCCTGGAACATCGATCCTTTAGCCTTCCATGAACTGATCGCCGAAGACGCCCGCATTTCCCTGGCATCCATCCCTGTCGATCTCAACGAACCCTGACCACCCTTGGCCATGACCAGCCCGCCGGCTAGGTAGCCCGGACGACGGGGCGTGTGAGAGAATTGACGTTTACGAATTGTACGTCCCGGGTCAACCAATACTCGACACCATCTTCGGTAGTTTGTGCATGACCCTCAAAAGTTTCAGCTAAAGTACTGATTACTTCATTTTCCATTTGATGTCACTCCTTAACGCCTTTTTTACTACACCCATGCTACACATCCTCAATATTGAATTCGCTATAACCTTCGTAGTAATAGCTAATATCAATACCCTTCATATACAGGGCGCGGTCGTTGATTTTGTTGGTGAGTGCCGGTTGTAGAAGGTGCTTTATTTCGACATCTTTAACCACGCTGCGTTCCATGGCCGACAGGTAATCAGATTTATCTACTGCATTCCAATCGATTACTTGTTTGATTTCTGTCTTTAAAATTAAATCGAGCCATATTCTTGAAGCGCGACCGTTGCCTTCACGAAAAGGATGGGCAATATTCATTTCGACGTATTTTTCTATGATCTCGTCAAAGGTACTTTGCGGCATTTGGCTGATGTGCACCAAAGCCGCTTCCAGATACATAAGTGGTGCAAAACGAAAATTACCTTTGGCGATATTGACATCACGCAATTTTCCCGCAAAGTGATAAATGTCACTAAATAAATAAGCGTGTATCTGCGCCAAACCTTTGAATGTGCCTACTTCTATACGGTCGATATCCCCAGTCTCAAATAACTGTTTGGCTTTTTGCTTGCTGATTTTTTCTTCGGCTTTATTTAATTCTAGTTGATTTTTAAGGCTCAATTTATTGGGCAAAATCAT
>JBMOIK010000284.1:0-5732 GCA_049317365.1 Rectinemataceae bacterium
CTTCGGCTCCGAGGCCTGCCATCCGTTCAAAGGCCGGATTTACAGCGAGGAAGCGGAATTCCCTCACCTCCCCTGCCGCCGTCGCCTTTGCTCCGTAGAGGGCAAAGCCGCTTGCCATCTCACGAAACAGGCTTTCGTACTGGTGCTGGGCACGGGCTATGTCCCGCCGCTGTTCGGCAAGCTTCAGGAAGACCCTGACCTTCGAGACCAGGATCATCGGGTCGTAGGGCTTGACCAGGTAATCGACGGCGCCAGAACTGTAACCCCGGTCTTGGAGGGCCTCGTCCATGCTGGCCGCGGTGACAAAGATGATGGGCAGGCCCGCTGTCGCCGGATCGGCCTTGAGGATCCCTGCAAGTTCATAGCCGTCCATGCCCGGCATCTGCACATCGAGGATGGCCAGCTCGAAGCGGTGCCGAAGCGTCGCCTTGAGGGCTTCCTCGCCGTTCATAGCCACCACGAGCTTTGCGGGCAGCCCTGCGAGGGTGCGCTCGAGGGCGATCAGGTTAGCCTTCTTGTCATCCACCGCAAGGATGAGCATCTCCTCGCTCTCCGCCGCTGAAGCGATCGCTTCGGCGTCATGGGCCTGCATCCCCTTGTACATCAGAGTACCCTCTTCTTGAATATCCGAGCCTGGTTGTCCACGATGTCAAAACGATCCTCCACCGAGGTAAAGGCAATTGTCTCCATATCGCCGAGGCAGAGATAGCCCCCGTTCTCGAGGCTCTCCCAGAACATCTCCAGGACGTGGTTCTGGAGCTCGTGGTTGAAGTAGATGAGGACATTGCGGCAGACCACCGCCTGCATTTCCCCGAAGGATGCGTCCATCGCCAGGTTGTGCCGTGCGAAGGTCACCTGCCCGCGCAGCCGTGTGTCGAGGATTCCTGCGTGATGGTCAGAGCGGAAGTACTCCGAGAAGGATGATTTCCCTCCCGCCTCGAAGTAGTTCTTGCCCCCGAGCCGGAGGATGCCCAGGGGATAGACCGAGGCCTTGGCAGTCTCGATGGCTGCCTGGCTCAGGTCCGTCGCGTAGATGGTAGCGCGATCGAGCAAGCCCTCCTCGTGGAGAAGGATGGCCAGCGAGTAGGCTTCCTCCCCGGTCGCACAGCCCGCGTCCCAGATCTTGAAGTGGGGCCAGGTCCGGAGGAGGGGGAGGACCTTTTTCCGAAGGGAGGCGTAGACCGCCGGATCGCGAAAAAAGGAGGTGACATTGATGGAAAAATAGGACAGGAGGCTAAAAAAGAGGCTGGGCTCCCTGATCACCCGGCCTGTCGCCACCGATATGCCGTCCAGGCTGAAGTCAGAGAGGAACTGCTTGATGCGGCGGACCAGGGTCTCCTTCGAGTAGTCGCGGAAGTCATAGCCGTATTTCCGGAAGATCGCCTCGAGGAGGAGCTCAGACTCGAGGGACTCGATTTCCCCTTCTGTGTTCCCTGATCCCTGTGGGACAGGGAGGGTCAGCGGCACAAGAGGATCCTCATGAGTGAGGCGAGACGGTCCAGATCCACAGGCTTGGCCAGATAGTCGGTCGCTCCGGCGTCGATGCACTTCTGCCGGTCCTCCTTCATGGCCTTGGCAGTCAGGGCGATGATCGGAAGCCGGGCGAAGCGCTCCTGGGCACGGATGGCCTTGGTAGCCTCATAGCCGTCCATGACGGGCATCATGATGTCCATCAGCACAAGATCGACATCGGGCTGTTCGTCCAGGAGGGTGAGGGCGCGCTGCCCGTTCTCCGCCTTCAGGGGAACCATGCCGTGTCCTGCGAGCGTCCGTGCCATGGCGAACATCGTCCTCATGTCATCCTCCACAATGAGGACCTTCCTGCCACGTAGCGACTCGTCGGAATCGTGGAGGTGGAGGATGGCACGCTTGTTGTCGTCCGGAAGGTCGCGCACGACCCGGTGGAGGAACAGTGCGACCTCGTCGATGAGCCGCTCCTGGGAGCGTACATCCTTGACGACTACCGAATCCGAATAATCCCGGAGGAAGAACTCCTCCTCCAGGGTAAGCTCGCGGGCTGTGTGGATAATGACGGGGGGGAGGGACACCTTGGCCTCGGTCAGGTTCCGGAGGAGGTCGAGACCCTGCATGTCCGGTAGCCCGAGGTCTATGATGGCCAGGTCATAGCTTCGCTTGCTGAGGATGTCGATGGCGTCCCTGCCCGTGGTCACCTCGTCGACCTCGACGTTGTCGTCGCCGATAATCCGTACCGTTTCCTTGCGCATGTACTCGTCATCCTCGACGACCAGCACGCGCTTGTGGGCCTTGGCCGTGGCCGCTTCGATCCTTTCCAGCACCTCCAGGATCCGCTCGCGGTCGATGGGCTTGGTCGCGAAGCCGATGGCCCCGGAACCCAGGTGTGGGAGTCCCGGCTCCTGGCCGGAAACGATATGCACGGGGATGTGCCTGACGGAGACATCCCGCTTAAGCGAATCGAGGACAGACCAGCCGTCCATATCCGGAAGCCCGATGTCCAGGATGATGCCGTGGGGCTTGAACTCACGGGCCCGGGCCAGGCCCTCCTCGCCGCTGCCTGCCAAGATAACCTTGAAGCCCCGCTCCCTCATGATTCCCGAAAGGATGCCGGCAAAAAGCCGGTCGTCCTCGATGAGCAGCATGACGCGGTCGTGATCGCCAATGCAGTCGCGGTCATCCCCGCAGACCTCGGAGCCCTCGGGATCCCTTCTGCCCGCTTCGCCTGACGTCGCCGCCCCGACGGCCGCCCCGCCGCCCGCCCCGATTCCATGGCCCTTCGCCCGTCCAGGCTCGCTGCCCCGCGCCGAGGCGCTCCCGGCGACCCTGTCCCCGGTCTTTCCGAGGGCGAGCGGCAGGTAGAGGGTGAAGGTGGAGCCCTTTCCAGGCTCGCTGGCAAGGTGGATCTCCCCTCCAAGGAGGGCCGAAAACTCCCGTGAGATCGAAAGCCCGAGGCCCGTGCCGCCGAAGCGGCGGCGGTCACCCGTCTCGGCCTGATGGAAGGCTTCGAAGATGAGTTTCTGCTTGTCGGCGGCAATGCCGATACCACTGTCCCGTACCTCGATCGCGAAGCTGCGTTCGGAGCTGAAACCTGGCCTCGTGTAGACAGTCCCCGCTTCCGGATAGCCGAAACTCACGCTGACCCCGCCCTTTTCAGTGAACTTGAGCGCGTTGCCAATCAGGTTCTTGAGGATCTGCCCAAGACGCTGGCCATCGATCACCACCGTCGCCGGCAGCTCCGGGGAGATGTCCACCTGGAAGTCCAGGCCCTGGGACGCGGCCATGTGGCTGAACTGCGCAAGGATGGATCGGCTGATCTGCGCGAGTTCGACCTCCTGGATGTGCAGTTCCATCTTTCCCGCCTCGACCTTGGACAGGTCGAGTATCTCATTGATCAGGT
Source organism: Rectinemataceae bacterium (assembly GCA_049317365.1). Taxonomy (GTDB): domain Bacteria; phylum Spirochaetota; class Spirochaetia; order Treponematales; family Rectinemataceae; genus CAIJMU01. The sequence continues at coordinate 3,374 of JBMOIK010000284.1, forward strand.
TGAGGAGATCACTCCCGCTTTCGTAGATGACCGTGGCCGACTCCACCTGATCGCCGGTCAGGTTCCCTCCCGTATTGTCCTTCAGCGAGCGGGCCAGGAGGAGGAGGCTGTTCAGCGGCGTCCGCAGTTCATGGGACATGTTGGCGAGGAACTCGGACTTGTACTTGCTGGCCAGCGTGACTTCCTCGGCCTGCCTGGCGAGGGCGACCTTGGCCTGTTCGATTTCCGCCTTCTGGAACTCAAGGATGCTGTTTGACTGGGTAAGGCTGTCGTTCGCCAGCTCGAGGTCGCGCTGCTGCTTCAGGAGATTCTGTTCGGAGTCCCTGAGCCGGGCTGACTGCTGCTCGAGCTCCACGTTGGAGGTTTCGAGCTCGGCCTGCTGGAGCTGGAGCCTATGCTCGGATTCTTGAAGCCGCGCGGTCTGCTCAACGAGTCCCTCGTTGAGCTGGGCCAAGGACTTCCTCTGGGCCTCCAGCTCCTCACCGAGTTCCTGAGACTGCTTGAGCGCCAGAACCACGCTCTCGCGGGATCGGGTAGCCTCGATGGCGACGGCGATCATGGGGCTTGATTGTTCAAGGAACTCCAGGGTCCGGTCGGCGATGCGCCCGATGGAGGCAATCTCGATGACACCGACGACAGCATCCTCGAACAGGAGGGGCGTGACGCAAATGCCCTGGGGAGGCGCATCTCCGAGTCCCGACACGACCCGGATGTAGTCGCCGGGAAGGTCCTCGAGAAGGATCTGTTTGCGCTCGAGGGCAGCCTGCCCGATGATGCCCTCGCCGGGAAGGAAGTGGCTTGGCAGACCCTTCCGCTTTGTGTAGGCGTAGGACGCCAGCATGCCGAGACTTCCCTCCGCATCGGCGACATAGAAGGCGGCGACCTGTGCCCCTACCAGCTCCGCTACCGTGGAAAGGATGCGTCTGGCCAGGTCGGCCGCATTGCCCTGGACCTGGAATACCTGGTTGAGCCGGGCTATGCCGATCGCGATCCATTCACGTTTGTCGCGCTCCGCTTCGGCGAGGAGGGAAGCCGTGACATCCCTCGCGACTGCGACAATGCCTGTGGTCCCCCCCTGCTCGAGCCGGAACACCGAAGCGTTGAACAGCACGTTGAGGGGGTTACCCGTGGCGCTCTTCATCGCCAGCGGGAAATCAGTGATGCTTCCCTCGGCGAGCACGCGCTGGTGTCCCTTCCTCACGGCCACGGGATCGAGAAAGAGCTTCTCGAATTCCATGCCCAGCAGCTCGTCGCGGGAAAAACCCGTCCGGACCGTCGCCGCCTCGTTGACATCGGTGATGAGGCCCTCGGTACTCAGGGCAAAGAGGGGATCCATGGAGGCTTCAATCAGGTTCCGCAGATAGGCAGCCTGGTCCAGGGCCTCCCGCTCCGTCTTCTGCGCCGCCTCCGTATCGCGGAGATGCACGAGAAAATTGGGCGGACCCGAGTCTGTCACCGCCAGCAGCGAGATCCCCAGCGTGTAGGTAAGCTTCCCGAAAACCGAGAGTGCGACAGCCTCGTCACGGGCGATGCCCCGGTAGCGGACCTTGTCAAAGAGGTCGAGTATGCGGTCCGGATCGACAAAAAGGCTTGAGAGCTGTGTGCCGATTATGCTCGCCTGCTTTTTTTCGAAGGTAGCTTCGGCGAGGCGGTTGCTCGAGACGACCAGACCAGAGGCATCGACGACGAGGACGGGCTCGGGAAAGCATTCGAGGATGTTTGACGCATAGGTTGAAGCCAGGGCCTGCCCTTCCTTGGCTATCCGCAGTTCCTCCTCGGAGCTTTTGCTGATCCTGAGGCCCTTCCTGTGAACCAGAATGGCTACTGCCAGGCTGATGGCAAAAACCACGCTGTCGACGGCGAGAAGCCTCCACCAGAGGGCCCCGTGCAGGTTTCCCATGGAAGAAAGCGCAGCGCCATCGACCACGAAGGCAAGGGCCACGAGGCCGCAGACTGCAAAGGCGATCGTACTGAGCTTGAACATTTCTTCCTCTTTCACAGCTGCGCAGGGAATGGAGGGATTTCCCTCCATTGTTCCCGATGAATGCACGAATGGTATCAAGTTAGCCGCGACACGACCAGCCCCGATCAGGGGATCGGGCGCTCAGTATAGTCCCGCATGTCCAGGGGAATGGGCACATAGGCACGGGCCATCAGCGGGCTCGAGATCATGAAGTCCGCCGTGGAGCGGTTGCAGGCCATGGGCACGTCGTAGAGGACGGCTATGCGGAGGAGGGCCTTCACATCGACATCGTTGATCGGACCCGCTCACGGCTCTTCGATCATCGTCGCCGAAAGGCCTGTCGCTTCCGCTGCCTTGCCTGCGGGGCGACCTTTTCGAGCCAGACCTTTGCCGTGG
>JBMOIK010000285.1:0-5717 GCA_049317365.1 Rectinemataceae bacterium
AGCGCACGCGCGAAGGTGAGCGAATCCAGGAACGTGTCGATGCCTGGAAGGACCTTGCCCAGCGTTTAGCCCATGAACTCAAGAATCCGCTCACTCCCATCCGCCTCGCGTCTGAGCGGCTCCTCCGCATGAGCAGGAGCGATCCACAGCGAGCTCTTGGCATCATCGAGAGCTCGTCTCTAGCCATCATTGCGGAAGTGGACTCGATGGATGGGCTCTTGACTGACTTTCGTGCCTTCGCGCGCCTGCCGACGCCCGAGATGGAATGGGTTGAACTAAAGACCCTCGTGGCCGAATCGATCGCCGTATTCCAGGCTTCCTATCCTGACACTGTGTTCACCTGTACTACCCTGCCCGATGAGACGCGCCTGCATGCAGACCGTTCGATGATGAAACGCGCCTTGGGCAACCTCATCTCGAACTCCATCGAGGCCATGGCGGGGCGAGGGGTCATCACGATTTCGGCAAACCTTGTAAAGACAGGTGACTCAAGCTATTGTAGGCTTCGCTTGGGAGATACGGGCCGGGGCATCCCTCTTGGGATACGTGATCGCGTTTTTCTTCCTTATTTTACCACCAAGGACCGGGGTACGGGGCTCGGTCTGGCAATCGTGGAGCGAATTGTCCATGATCATGGTGGGCGCATTCGCTTCGAGTCAGCCGAGGGCATAGGTACCGTATTCTGGCTTGACCTTCCGATTCGTACATAAGGAGTTCAGGGTACATGACCTCTATTCTGGTCATCGATGACGAACCGGGCATAAGGGCCACCGTACGCGATATCCTGGCCGACGAGGGCTATCGCGTCGAAGTGGCCGAAGATGCCGTGGTCGGACTCGAACTCCTCGAAAACCTTTCCCCTGACCTTATCCTCCTCGACATCTGGCTGCCGCGTCTGGGCGGCATCGAGGCCTTGGCCGAACTCCGCAAGAGGCGGCCTGGAATCGAGGTTGTCGTGATCTCGGGGCACGCGACCATAGACATGGCAGTGCGGACCCTCAAACTTGGCGCCTTCGATTTTATCGAAAAGCCCCTCTCGATCGACCGACTGCTTTCGACCTGCAGGAATGCCCTATCATTGGTGGACCTTCGCAAGGAGAACAAGGCGCTGCGCAAGACCGCCGCCGCAGAAGAGGACATCATAGGCGACTCCATCGCCTCCCGCGCCATCCGGGACCTGATCGACCAAGCGGCCGATTCCGAGGTTCGCGTGCTTATAACCGGCGAGAATGGAACAGGCAAGGAGCTCGCTGCCAGGCGCATCCACCGCTTGTCGCCCCGGGCGACAAAGCCCTTTGTGGCGGTCAACTGCGCGGCGATTCCGGAGACCCTCATCGAAAGTGAGCTCTTCGGTCATGAAAAGGGCGCTTTTACCGATGCCCGAGCGCGTCGTCTGGGGCGCTTCGAGGCAGCCGACGGGGGAACGCTCTTCCTCGATGAGGTAGCAGATCTCTCCCTTGCTGCCCAGGCGAAGCTACTTCGAGCCCTGCAAGAAATGACCTTCGAGCGTGTCGGAGGCGAGATGACCCTCCACGTGGACGTGCGCATCCTCGCTGCGACCAACAAGGACATCAGGGCCGAGATAGCTGCCGGCCGTTTCCGGGAGGACCTCTATTTCAGGCTCGCCGTCGTGCCTATCAATATGCCCACTCTTCGCGAACGCCCTGGCGATATACCCCTCTTGGCACGTGCCTTCCTCGGCGAGGGGCGCCAGCTCTCCCCCGAAGCTGCCGCCCTCCTTTCGGCGCGATCCTGGCCTGGCAACGCCCGGGAGTTGCGCAATGCCATGGAAAGGCTCCGCGTCCTCTGCGATGACAATCCGATAGGAGCGGAGGCGGTCGATCGAGTGCTTGGAGCCGCATCGAGCGGGGCAGCCCGTCCGAAATGCGATCTGCCCGGCCGCTTTCTTGATCGTGGACTATCCGATGCAAGGGAACTTTTCGAGCGCGACTATATATCTTACAAGCTCGCGGAGAATGGCTATAATGTAGCCCGTACCGCCGAGGCCGTCGGCGCCTATCCTAGCGGCCTTCACGCCCGCATCCGCAAGCTTGGAATAGAGACAGGAAAATGAAAGCCCTAACACCACGACAGGCTGAGATCCCCCGGTTCCTTGTTTCCTTCCACGAGGAGCATGGGTACCCGCCGACAATCCGCGAGATAGCCCATCAATTCGCAATTTCAGTGAAGGGCGCCTATGACCACGTGAAGGCGCTCGAGAAAAAGGAGCGCATCAGGGTCGGCGAGGGTAGATCGCGCGCCATAGAGATTGTCGGCACTGAGCGGCACGCCCGCCGCATCTCCGAGGTTCCACTCCTGGGCGCTGTTGCTGCCGGGAAGCCCATCTTTGCCGAGGAGAACTTCCGGGGCACCATCCAGGTGCCGGTGGAAATGACCCGCTCGGGTACCTGCTTTGCGCTCACCGTGCGGGGCGACAGCATGCGAGACGCGGGCATCTTCAACGGTGACCTCGCCATCATCGAGGAGCGAGCCACCGCCGAGAACGGCGAGATCGTCGTTGCCATGATCGATGACGCGGTCACGCTCAAGCGTTTCTACAATGAGAACAACCGCATCAAGCTGATCGCGGAGAACCCCGCCTACTCGCCGATCTTCACCCAGGATGCGCGCATCATCGGAAGGCTTCGCGGCATCATCCGCAATTACTGAGCAGGATGAAGATGGCTTCCGCGTACATACTCGCCGGTCCCGACGCTGGGCGGCGCATCCAGTTTGTCGACGAGCTCCGCAGGGATCTGGCCAAGGCCTCGGGATCGAAGCCTGAAGAGCACCGGCTCTACGCCGCTGAAAGCCCTATCGGAGATCTCTTGTCGATCGCGATGAACGGCTCCCTCTTTTCCGAGGCCCGGATCATAGAGTACCGGGATGCAGAGGCTGTGAAAAACAAGGCTGATGTCGCGGCCCTCCTCGGCTATCTTGCCCATCCCTCCCCCGACGTAGTGCTCCTCCTGGTCACCGATTCCTTCGGCCTCGAGAAAGCGGTAGAGGATGCAGTCGGCAGGGACCGCAAAAAGACCTTCTATGAGCTGTTTGAAAACGAAAAGCCGCGATGGGTCTCCAAGCGCCTCGCCGAGGCTAGCCTCGAAATCGATGAGGACGGTCTCGAGGCCTTTCTGGAACTGGTGGAGAACGATACCCAGGCCATGGAAGCTGCCTGTGCGCGGCTTTCCCTCGTGTTCGCCCCGGGTAGCCGGCTTTCCGGCGAGGACATCGAGAATGCCATCGCGCGCAACCGCAGCGAAGATGCCTTCAGCCTCTTTGCGCGCATGGTGTCGGACGAGCCCGTCTGGGCCATGGAATGTCTCGACACGGTCCTTGCGGACAGGCAGGGAGGAGCTGTACCCCTGATCGCCGCCCTCGTGTGGTGCTGGAAGCGCCTGCTCCGCCTTCATGTCCTCCAGGACGAGGGTGATTCCTTCGACGGCGCCTGCCTGAAGTCTGGCATCCGGGCCAAGAGTCTTCAGGCTGTACACCGCAGCGCCATCAGCCGCTTCCGCCGCGAAGATTGCGAGAGGGTGCTCGCCCTGCTGACCGAGTTCGATGCCATGGCGCGGAGCGCCGGGAGCCAGCTCGAACGCACCCTCCTCCAGACGATGGTCTACGCCATCGTGGTCAGGAAGGGGAGGATAGACCTCGATTCGTCCTATTTATGAAGAGTTTCGGACTATCACTGTCCCTTGTCCATTCTCCGGAATCAAGGATCCTCCGGGGATAGGATCAACAGCGTTTCGAGAGCCCCCAGCTCGAGGGTTCCGGCATTGACCAGCGCTTCGCGTCCACCCTCGCCCAGGAGAACGCGCCCAGGCATCGCCCAGGACAAGGCCTTTGGCTGCGAGGAAAAATTCAGGACTATGATGATTTTTTCGCCTTCGACGGTTCTCCGCTCGTAGGCCAGTACCCCCTCCGGGGCGTCGAGGAAACGGATTCCGCCTTCCCGGAGGGCCGGGTGGGCCTTCCTCAGCGCGATGAGCTCCCGGTAGCGCGACAGGACCGAATCCGGGGCGCTCCACTGGGCAGAGACATTTCGTGTGGCGACGTCTGAATTCACCGGCAACCAAGGCTCGCCTGTCGTGAAGCCTCCGGCCTCGTCACCCTCCCATTGCATGGGGCTGCGCTCGGGGTCGCGGCCGAGGAAACCGAGGGGCCAGGTCCTGATGCCGAGGGGGTCCCGGAGGCGCGCTCGGGGAAGGCGCTCGCAGCCCATCGCGATCTCCTCGCCGTAGTAGAGGAAGGGACTGCCACGCAGCGTAAGGAGGAGGGCCGCCGCTATCTTGGCGCGGCCCTCGGTCTCGGCCCCGGTCCTGCCACGGTAGCGGAAGGCGTGGCGGCTCTGGTCGTGGTTCGAAAGCGTGAAAACAGGCCAGGCGCCTTCCGGCAACAGCGCGTACCAGCGTTCGGCGGCCTCTCGCATTTTCCGCGCGCTCCACTTTGTGGCCATGAAGTCAAAATTGAAATTGAGGTGGAGCTCATCGCCCCTGCCATAGGAGGCTGCGGCGAGCTCGGGTGCGAAGCCGTGGGTCTCCCCGACAAGGACGCGATCATCGCCCGTAATGGCGCGCATCTCGCGGAATATGCCGTGGACCTCGGGGCGGTTGCGGTCGTAGATGTGCTTCTGGAAAAGGTCGGGTATCAGCTTTGGCGAGAAGGGATTGGATCGCAGCCCTTCGTCCTTTATGTAGGCGGTAGCCACATCGAGACGGAAACCGTCGGCCCCCAGGTCCAGCCAATATCGCATCACGCCATAAATGGCCTTCCGCAATTCAGGATTTCGCCAGTTGAACTCGGGCTGGAAGGGCGTAAAGGTGCAGAGGTAGCGCTCGCCCGTCGCGGGATTGGGGAACCAGGCCGAGGACTGCTCGAAGAGGCAGACCCAGTTATTGGGTTTCTTGCCCTCCAGCGGCCGCCAGATGTACCAATCATGCTCGGGAGCTTCCTTCGAGGCTCGTGCTGCCTTGAACCAGGGATGCTCGTCGGAACTGTGGTTGACTACGAGGTCGAGGATAATCCTGAGGCCGCGCCTGTGAGCCTCCATGAAAAGGGTTTTTGCGTCGTCGAGGGTCCCGTAAACGGGATCGACCCCACGATAATCCGCTACATCGTAGCCGAAGTCCTTCTGCGGACTCGGGAAGAAGGGGGAGATCCACAGTGCATCGACCCCGAGCGAAGCCAGGTAGTCGAGCTTCCCGATGATGCCTTTCAGGTCGCCGATGCCGTCACCGCTGGAGTCGGCGAAGCTGCGAGGGTAGATCTGGTAGAAGACCGAATCCTGCCACCATCGAGTCATGGCTGTCCTTCCTTTTTGAGCGGCACGAGGCTGCGGGCTTCGTTGTCCCGGGTGGAGTGGGTTTGGCAGGCCAGCCGGATACCCCCCTCGAGGGCGAGCCCGAGGGCGGAGAGCCTCTCGCGTTCTGGATGTCGCATCGGACTCAATCCTTCGGTACGGGTGACCGCGACCCTGCAGGTGCCGCAGAGGGCCTTGCCGCCGCAGTCATGCCGGATTGGCGCAGCAGCCTTCATGAGGGCTACAAGGAAAGAGGAAGTGGGTGTAAGTCCGGCGAGGATGGCCGGACTTCCATCAGCGGGAAAGTACCTAAGCGTTGCCATGGATGTTTCAGCTCTCGGCTATCGTTGTGCGGTTGCGTCCGTCGGCCTTGGACGAATAGAGGGCGCGATCAGCCCGCTCTATGATGACCTTT
>JBMOIK010000286.1:0-5702 GCA_049317365.1 Rectinemataceae bacterium
TCAGGCGCAGGTAGGAGGCTACAGGATTTCCGCTTGCCATGGGGGGGATAGTAAGGCAGGGGGAGGGGGGAGGGATAGCCTTCTCGCAAGCTGCAGACTCAGCGCACTGAAAGGAAGCCCTTTGCGATCGCCCACTTGCAGAGCTCCGCAGCCGACCCAGCCTCGGGCTTTTTCATGAGCGAGGAGCGTCAGCGCTCGACCGTGCTGAGGGAAACCCTGAGCTTCGCGGCAATCTCCTTGTTCATCATCCCGGCGAAGACGCACTCGAGCACATCGATTTCCTCCGATTCAAGGCTGGAGGGCTTGCCGAGGGAATGCTCGAGGATGCCAGCGGCCACGTCGGGGCTGAGGGCGTGCTGACCCTCCAGGACACGCTGGATGGAGTCGATGATGCGCCATGTCGGCTCGGTAGAAAGCTTTGCATCGCCCATCCTTTCGATCAAGAGATGATTGCTGTCGATGGAAGGGCCGCAGCCATGGCTGGTGGACGGTGACCCAGGATGCGGGGGATCGCCACGTCCGCGATCAGCGCCGCCAGTGTGAGGGCGGCCAGGATCGCCGGGATAGCGGATCAGCGTGATGACTGGAACCCTGCCATCAGGCTGTGAGGTGGGCAGGACAACCGCCCAGTGTGTGTAGGTCTGCCACTCGACGGGCTCATCCCGCGGCCGGAATGAAAAACGAGGGTTCCGTCGACGAGGATGTCGAGGGGGTCGTCGAGGGGGGGGGGGACGATGATCGGTCCGCCCCTGGGGCTGCGGTATCAGCCAGCCTTGGCCTTTTTCGTCAGCCGCATGCCGAGCATTTCCGCCAGACCGATGGCGCCGAGTCCGCAGACTACATGGATGGCTCCGCTGAGCCAAGGCGCAGGCAAGGTGACATGAGTCTGAACGCTACCCCAGACGGGCAGGGCTATTGCCCAGGCAGCGGCCACTATGACGAGAAGGAGTGGCTCCCCAGCCTTCTGCGCCTTCCATGCGAGGAAGAGCAGCGAGACTGCCAGCAGGCTCCCGAGCGACATGTGCAGCGGTAGCGGGATGGCGACCAGGCCAAAGGCGCGGGCGCTGCCAGCGGCCAGGGCGAGAAGGCCGCACACTCTCGCGATAGTGATGGCGATGCCACGGGATTTCATATGGGCTCCTTGTGAAATCAGGTCTGAAGGACTCTGGGTCTCTCCGGGCCTCAATATACTCAGGCGGCATGCCGAAGTGGAAAGCCATGCCAGTTTCGCTGCCACTAACGTGGTAATTTTCATTGTCTGATTGAATATTGCATGCAATCCTCCCCGTCTCCTGCGTGAGGAGGATCCGGAGACCAAGCGCCTCCTCATCGTATCCCTCGACCCTGCCGTCTTTCTGCAGGAGTTCCTGCATCAGGGCCAGGGGAGTCCCCTCGCCAAAGCCCAGGCGCTCGATCCAGCTGACGTCGGTCTTGACGTTCGGGTCGATCATGTCGGGTGCCTCCAGAAGGAAGCGATAGCCGTTGTAGTAATCCTTCATAATACGTTGGATGGCCGGGAACATGGCCCTGTCCAGAGTGTAGTCCGCAAGGACGTTTTCGAGGCAGCCATCGACTTCCGCCTGGGTGAATCCCATCATGTTGTGCAAGGGCAGCTTGAGCGAGACGTTCTCCGCGATATTGAAGCCAGAGGTCATGTCGTCCATGGTGATGGGAAGCACAGCGGTGAGGATGCTTTTCATGTGGTCGGCGCTGGGCAGTGCGGGATCGAGCTGGACCCTGCCTACGAAATAGGCGGAATGCTGCCGCAGGAAGGATGCGAGGCTTATCAGGCAATCGCTGGCAAAGTTCCGTTCCAGCTTCGCCATGTCCATGTTCACCTGGACGGTGGAGAAATTGAGCCGCAGGACCATGTAGCTGTTCCGCTCGCCCGTAGGCTTCCGCCCGATTTCGAGATGGCCGAACAGCTCCTCGAATTTCGCCTTGCGGCGGCTGGACCGAATGCCCGTAACGGTCATCATGGACGATAGCACCAACTATGTTGATTGCAAGGGGGGCGGCGGATCGCCTGGCCTAGCCCATCCGCCTTTCGGCAAGGCCTGAATAGACCTGCCTTGGCCGCATGATCTTCTGTTCGGAATCATCGAAGGCTTCCAGCCAGTGTGCGAGCCAGCCACAGCAGCGCGGTACGGCGAACATCACCGTGAAGAGGCTCGCGGGCAGGTCCATCGCGCGGTAGATGAGGCCCGAGTAGAAATCGACATTGGGGTAGAGGCGCCGTGAGATGAAGTATTCATCGGCAAGGGCTACCCGCTCGAGTTCGAGGGCGACATCGAGAAGAAGGCTCCTCCCGGTGATCTCGAATACCTCCTCGGCAATCCGCTTGATGATGCGGCAGCGAGGGTCGTAGTTCGTATAGATGCGATGGCCGAAGCCCATGAGACGGCATTCCCCGCGCTTGACCTTGTCGATGTATGCGGGTACGCGCTCGGGAGTGCCGATGGCCTCGAGCTGGCGAAGGACTGCCTCGTTGGCAGCGCCGTGGAGGGGGCCATAGAGGGCGGCTGCCGCGCCAGCCAGCGCAGAGTATGGATCACCATGGGCTGAGCCGATGACGCGCATCGCCGTCGTCGAGCAGTTCTGCTCGTGGTCTGCATGGAGGACGAAGAGGACGTTCAGCGCACGCTCGAGCACTGGATGGGGCTCGTAGCGCCCCTCGCCCATCCGGAACATCATGTTGAGGAAATTCCCGATGTAGGAGAGGGATGTGTCGGGGCGGTTGAAGGCGAAACCCTGGTTGTGGCGATAGGCGCAGGCTGCGATCGAGGCTGCCTTCGCGATCACACGCTCGACCTGGAGCCTCCGGTTTTCAGGATCGGTGACCCGCCGCGAGTCCGGATAGATGGTCGACAGCGAGGCTACCGAGGAGATGAAGACGCTCATCGGGTGGGCGTCGTAGCGGAAGGTCGAAACGAGGTTCTGGATGTTCATGTGGAGGAGGCTGTGTCCGCCGATCTCGCGCCGCCAGGCTGCGAGTTGGGCCTCGTCGGGCAGTGTGCCGAAGATGACCAGATAGGCTGTCTCCAGGAAGTCGGCGCGCTCGGCAAGCTCTTCGATGGGGTAGCCCCGGTAGCGGAGTATCCCCTTTTCGCCGTCGACGTAGGTGATGGAACTCCGCGTCGAGGCGGTATTCGCAAAGCCGGGGTCATAGGACATGAGACCGAAGTCGTCTTCCCCCATGCGGATGGCACGGAGGTCCATGGCTCGGACCGTGCCCTCCGCAATGGGGACCTCGTAGGTAATGCCGGTCCGATTGTCGGTGATGGTCAAACTATCACTGCCCATTGCTTTGCCCCTTTTCTGGCTGGAATCCACGATGCCAGGAACATCTTTCCTGTGCACTATCGCAACACGGCATTTTCAGCTCCCGAGGAGGAGGTCCATGAACTGCCTGCCGCTGAGCGCCCCGAGGGAGCCTGAAGGCGCGGCCAGTTCGTCATAGTACTGAAGGGAGTCGGGCTTCCAGTCGGCGCGGCGTATGGCCACCGGCACGGGCGTTCGCGTGTGCTTGCCGGTCCGCAGGGGCACAGGGTGGTCGGGGAGGACGGCGAACGCGACACTGGGGTCCAGCGAGGCCAGGACGCGGCCGATCAGGCGGCCGTCGAAATCCTCGATGGCCTTGAGCTTGAGCGCGAGGTCCTGGGCGTGCGAGACCTCGTCGAGGGCCTCGACGTGGACAAAGACAAAGTCGTGGGACCTGATGGCCTCGAGGGCGGCGTCGGCCTTTCCCTCATAATTGGTATCGATATATCCGGTGGCGCCGGGCACCTCGATGACGTCCATGCCCATCAGCCGGCCGAGGCCCTTGATGACGTCGACGGCCGAGATGACGGCGGCTGTGACGCCGTAGCGCTCGGTCAGCTGGTGGATCGCCCCGGCACGGCCCCCGCTCCAGGGCCAGATCGCGTTGGCCCGCAGGCCCGGAGCCTGCATGCCCTTGAGTATGTCCCGCGATCGGCTGATCAAGTCGCGTAGTGTCGCGGCGGTCGTCTCACCTGCGGGGGAGGCCGCTCGTGGAAGGTGCTCCGAGGTGGGGTTGCCGTGGTTGTCGTCGGGCTTGTCGCAGTGGACTTCGGCGTTGAACTGGGCTCCGGAGAGGATGAGGAGGTTCCGGTAACTCAGCCCCTGGTGAAACCTGACTGTCGCCGAGCCCAGCTGGGCATTCAGGAGTCTGATCGCCTCGCGCGCGTCCTCTGATCGGAGCTGCCCGCCGGAATAGTCGCGGAGTATTCCGCCCTCGTCCTCGGTGACAAGGTTCATGCGAAAGGCAATATCCTGCGGCCCAAGGGTGATGCCCTGGCTTGCCGCCTCGAGGGGGCCGCGGCCGCAGAGCTCTGTAGCGAGGTCGCAGCCGAGGACTGACATGTTGGCGACGTCACTGGATGTGGGGAAGCCCTCGGGCAGCGTGAGGAGGGTGCCCGAGCGCCCCTCCCGGGCGATGCGATCCATCCACGGCGTGTGGGCTGCCTGGAGGGGAGTCCGGCCCCCGAGCTCGGGAAGGGGCTCGTCGGCCATCCCGTCTCCGAGGAATATGATTGCCTTGCGTGGTGAGCTCATGTTTGGGCGAGAGATTCGCAAAAGCCGAGCTTTGTGTCAATGACGCCGGCTCTCCACGGCAGGGCAGGCCTCAGTGGCGACTCCCCAGCTCGCGGGCCGCGTCCACCATGGCCAGGAGGTTTTCCGGCGGCACCTCATCCATCACGGTGTGCACCGCTGCGAGCATATAGCCGCCACCGGGGGCCAGGATATCGATAACGCGGCCGACCTCGGCGCGGACCTCCTGGGGGCTGCCGTAGGGCAGGATGCGCTGGGTGTCGATGGCTCCGCAGAAGACGAGGCTTTTTCCGAACTCGCGCTTGAGGAGGGCCAGGTCCGACATCCGTCCGGCCCCCGACTGGATGGGGTTGAGGATGTCCACCCCGATCTCGATGAGGTCGGGAACGAGGTCGAAGACATCGCCATCGGTGTGGAAGAGCAGCTTCGCCTTTGTCCTCGATCGTATGAATTGGATGAAATCGGCATGGACGGGTTTGAGGAGACTCCGGTAGCTCGCGGGCGATATCAGGAGGTTTTCCTGCATGCCAAGGTCGTCCCCGATCTTGATGATGTCAATAGTGTCGCCGGCCTCGTCGAGGAAGTGACCCATGAGGGTCTTGCAGAGGCCCTCGATCTTCCAGAAGAGGGCCGAGGCGAACTCGGGCTCGGCGGCGATGTCCATGAGGAGGGTGTCGAGGCCGCGCATGGCCTGGGCGCGCTCGAAGGGAAAGAGGAGCCAGGGGCAGCCGATGACAGCGTGTTGCCTATCGGAGGCCAGGGTGCGGGCCTCGGCGCGCACATGGGCGACCCGGCTCGGATCGTCCATGTCGGGCCAGGGGTAGGCTTCGAGCTCGGCGATCGAACCCGCCTCAGCCAGGGGATGGATGCCAGGATACCAGGAACCCGGGGCGATCTCCCGCGCGCCGCCTCCCCAGTCGTCGATGAAGTCCGCGTGGGCCGGCCGGCTCCGCGCGCGCTCGTACACGAAGGAGGGGAAGCGGTCGAGGACCGAACGTGTATCCGCGCCAAGGCGCTCGAGGGCTTCTTCGGAGGGAAGGGCCGTGCCGAGTTCCGGCCAGTCGTAGATGTAGCGCCCCTCAGCCAGGACTCCGATCTTTGCGCATAACTCGCGGTAGGCCTTCATCTTG
>JBMOIK010000287.1:0-5675 GCA_049317365.1 Rectinemataceae bacterium
TGAAGAAGGGTGCCACCTTGATGTCGGCCAGGGCCTTGAGCTTGCGCCAGGATTCGCCTGAGGTGACGTGGAGGTAGGTTTGTTTTTTTCGCTCCGCGTCCTCGGGCGTCGAGTCAGGCATGCGGGAAACGGTGCTCAGCGTTTCGATGACCGTCTTCAGGCTTTCGCCGACCTCCCGCTTCCAGTCCTGCAGGGTCTGCTGCAGGGCCGATTCGCCGCGTTCCTTCTTGTGCCGCTTGCGGAGCTCGGCGGCGTAGTCCTTGTCGTCGCCCTCCCTGGCGGCAAAGGCCTCCTCGGGAATCCCCTCCAGCAAGTCCGAAGGGCTCGTGAGTCCCACGAGGCTGTCCCCGCACTTGATGTGGTGGTCGAGGAAGCCCAGGGACTCGCCGGGGTTGTGGCTTTCCAGCCAGAGGGCCACCTTGCAGAGCCGCACGGCCTGGGGGTTGAAGTCCACGCCGTAGATGCATCTCTCTATCACCTCGCGGAGGGCGTGTCGGTAGCTCACGGGGTCGGGATTGTCGGCCTTGGTGCGGAGGCGCGAAATCTCGAGGGCCACCCTCCTGGCGGCATTCAAGAGGATGTGTCCCGAGCCGCAGGCGTCGTCGCAGATCTTCAGTGCTAAGAGCTTTTCTTCGGCCTTGGGTGATTTCAGACACTCTTCGATGAGGGGTTCCAGGGCGTGTTCGATGAGGGGCTGGACCAGTTCCTCGGGCGTGTAATGGCTTCCGCTCTTTCCCCGGTCGCCGCCCTTTACAAAGGTAAAGCGCGGTCGCTCCGCTTCCCCCCCGCCCACCGCCGCGTCGAAATCGAGGAGCCCCTCGTAGATCGAACCGAATTCCTCGACGTTGAGGGCCGCGTAGTTCACCCGCACGGGTACCCTTCGCTTGTCGTCCTCGTAGGAATCCAGGAGGTTCAGGCCCCCGGCAAAGCTCGCGTTGTCCATCGAAAGACCGCGCAAATAGTCGAAGGACTCGTGCGAAAAGAGGTCCCCACCGAGGCTCTTCATGCCCAGCTTTTCCGCCCGCTCTCCCTCCTCGTGGAGGGCAAAGCACTCGAGGAGGCCCTGCCAGAGGTCGCGGAAGCGGCCCTCGCTCGACATAAGACTCGACAGGACACCCCGGGATCTCGCGCGGAGGCTGGACAGCGAGTAGTAGTCGCGATAGAGCCCCTTGAGTCGTGTTTCGGCCCCTTCAGGGTGCGTGAGGTCCCGCTCCTCGATGACCAGCAGGAAGAGTATCCGGTACACGAGGGTGAGGAGGGCGCTGTAGAATTCGCGGGGGCTCAGCGAGCCCTCCCGGAAACCTCGCCGGAATTCCTCGTTGTCGGGATGGGCCAAGAGCCCGTCGGCCCAGAGCTGGATGGCCCCGACCACGGCGCCCGAAAGCTTTTCGCGTATGCGGCTCCCGTTCTCGAGGCTGTCCTGGTGGTAGACCTCGAGGAGGCAGTCTGCTGCCTCGCCAATCGCCGTCCCCTCCGCCTCGCCCGCTCCTGTCTTTTCCGCCTCGGGCCATCTGCTGATGTGGAGCAGGCGAAAGAGGAGGGCGAAATCCGAAAAGAGCTCCTCCTCGAAGATCCGCTCCAGGTTGAACTCGAGGTAGGAGAGCTTGATAAGCCTGCTCGAGTCGCGGAGGAGGCGGAGCGTAAGCCCGTTCGTCACGAGCGCGAAAAGCGTGTCCGAAAGGTTGATGTACTCCTGCACAAGGCTGTGCGGACTGGCGCGCAGCTGCTGAGCCTGGTTGGATTGGCCCTCGCGCCGCCTGTCCAGGCTCTCGGCAAAGCCCACGATGTGCACGGGGCAGATCCGCCCTAGTGCCCGATGGCTGATGGCGAAGCTTTTGCCCGCCACCTCCACGGCGCCGGCGTTCTCAAGCTCGTAGCCCAAGAGCGAGAGGAAGGGGATGATCCAGGAGTTCCTCGTCCTCGTCGTGCCATATGCGTCCTTGGCGTCGTCCCGCTCGCGCCGCGAGGAAAAGAGCTTCCACTGGGCCTTGGCGTCTGCCCAGGCCTCCAGGATCTCGTCCCGCACCTTCCCCTTAAGCCCGAAGTCGCCCGGCTTCTGCCCCCGTATCGCGTTCTCGTCGCGGAGCTTCTCGAGGGTCTCCGGCCCGATCAGGGATCCTTCCCAATTGATGGCTTCGGCTTTCATGCCAGTGTCCTGTCAGATATGGAATGCCTGAGCCCTGGCTCGCCACCCGACTGCGGGCCTGGGCTCTGCGTCATTTTCGGTTGAGCGAAGCGAGTCTGACTGGACACTACGGCCCCAGGCACGAAAATATAGACGCCGAGTATGTCCATCGGAATCACCGGCTCCACTACCCTAAAGCGCTCCGCCTTCGATTCCGCGCCCAGGGCCCTGTAGTAGCGCTCGTGTTGGCGGATCAGCTCTTCGGCCCGCTCGAAGGCCAGGGCGTCGAAGGAGCTCCGCAATGTCGGAAGCACCGACAATTCCCGCTCGAGCTGGGCCTCCTGGGTTTCGCGGGGAAGGTCCCCCCTCACCTCGGGATTGTCCATGAGGGCGTTCACCTTCGCCATGTCCACAGGCCTGCGCTCGGTACCCACAAGTCCGCGCAGGATGACCTCCTCGGCGACGAGGTGCCCCTTGGCGCGCAGGTCCTCGATCACGTGCCTGGCCCGGAGGATATAGATGACCGTTCGCTCCGAAACCGCACCGGAGAGCACGACCGCTGCCCGCGCCGCGCTCTTTTCGCTCCGCTCGGGGTTGAGGGACTCGGCGAGCACGCTCCGGCAGAGGGCTTCGACGGCGCCGTGGTTGCGTCCCCAGTAGCTGCGCCCCGACCGGACCGGCGCCTGGAAGGCCAGCCGCGCTTCGCCCTTGCTTCCAGCGGCACCGGAGCACGCAGCTTCGAGCCAGGCCCTCATCCTGTCGGGGAAACCTGCGCGGCGGATGTCGAGCTCGAGCTCCGCCCTGTCCTTGCCCGCCTCGATGCCGAAGAGCTCGCGGAAGGCCGAGTCGACAAAGCGGAAGACCGTCTCCGGCCTCCCCACCGCTTCGTCGGTGACCGTAAGGTCCGCCTCGATCTCCTGGGCCTTGATGGCGCTCTGGGCGAAGATCGACCTCAAGGCCGCTTCCTTTTTTTCCGTGACCGTTATGAGCTTGTCCAGCTCCCCTTCGGCGCGCACCAGGTCCTCGAGGGAAAAGAGCTCCATCTGCGACAGCGGCTTGCGCTTCCTCTCCGCCTCGGCCAGGACGGCCTTGAACATCGTATCGAGGAAGATCTTCGAGTCCTCCGGAAAGGGGATGCTCACCCCGATGTTGTCCCTGATCGTGCGTGCCTTCTTGTAGAGGACCTTGAGCACGACCTGGTCCATGGGATTGTCCTTTCCATAGAGGAGGCAGGTCTCGATGCTCGCCTTGGTCTGCCCAAAGCGGTCCACCCTGCCTTCCCGCTGTTCGAGGCGGTTGGGGTTCCAGGGCAGGTCGTAGTGCAGCACCGCGTCGAAGAGGCCCTGCAGGTTGATGCCCTCCGACAGGCAGTCCGTCGCCACGAGGAGGCGGAGCTTCCTGCCGCTCGCCTCAGGCCCCATCGCGTCGATGCGCGCCCGCCGTACCTCGTCCGGGTCCTCGCTTGTCACGCATTCAACGACCGCATTCTTGCCGAGAGCCTCGGCTATTTTTTCCGCCACATACTTGGCCGTCTCGATGTAGCGGCAGAACACGATGGGACTAAAGCCAGCTTTATGCCAGGTCTTGATCTGCAGGAGGCAGGAGGCCAGCTTGACGTCGCTCGCCTCTCCCTCGAGGGCGCGGAGGGCCGTTGCAAAGCGCACGAAGGAAGAACGGTCATCGCCCGTCCACTGGGTCTGCTCGAGGATAGGCGTCGGCAGCTCGTCGTCGCTTCCCTCGAGCCGCTCGAAGTGGGGATTCTCGCTGCCTTCCGTGTTCCCGGCCTCGTCCTCTTCCTTCCTGATTCCCGCGCGGTTTTCGAGCATCAATGCCCCCGCCCTCGGGCTCGACATGATGCCGCGGAGGAGGGCCAAAGCCGACCAGTAGCGGAAGCGGCGCTCATTGTCGCTCCCCGCCGTCCTGCTCATCAGCTGGGACGAAAAGAGGAGGACCTCGTCGTAGAGCCCCTGGTAGCGGGGCGACAGGGCATAGGGAAAGTCGATGGCCACCCGCTTCGGAAAGGGCGTGCGCTCGGGATCGGGACTCCGCTTGTCCATCCAGGTGGCGATATGTTCGCGCTTCCTTTGGACAAAATGCCGCGCAAGGTCGCTGCGGATAGCTTGGGTGGTCCCCTCCGCGCCTGTCCGATCCCTGCTCGCCCAATCCCCCGTCTCGAACTCCGGTTTCAACAGCCCGAGGAGGGAGCGGAACTCTTCCTCCTTTCCCGAATGCGGCGTCGCCGTCACGAGGATGAGGTGCTGGCCCTTCTTGTCCGCCAGCTCGCGCAGCAGGCGATGCCGCTGCTGCTGCCCCTTGTGCGCGCCTTCGGGCCTCGCACAGGAGTGGGCCTCGTCGACAATGACCAGCTCGGGCGCCTGCGAGGCGAAGACCGCATGGCGCTGGTCGGCCTTGATATAGTCAATGCTGATGACTTGGTAGGGGAAGTGCTGGAAGACGCTTCTGTCCCCCGGTACCTGCCGATCCAGGCTCGCCTGGGTCCCCGTGCGCAGGATCACCGCGTCGATCTGGAACTTGTCCTTGAGCTCCTCCTGCCACTGTTCGCAGAGGTGGGGCGGACAGAGCACCGCGAAGCGCTTGATCTCGCGGCGCTCGAGCAGCTCCTTGGCGATAAGGATGGCCTCGACGGTCTTGCCCACGCCCACGTCGTCCGCCACGAGGAGCCGCACGGTGCCCTTCTGCCTGAGCGCCATGATGAGGGGTACCATCTGGTAGCTCCGCGGCCGAAAGCCCAGCTTGGCCGCGCAGCGGAAGGGCCCCGATGCCGAACGCAGGGAGAGCCTCGACGCGTCGAACAAGAGCCGCGCCGCCCGCACGCTCCCTAAGTCCCTCACCGTAGGCGGATTGAACTGCGAAGGCCTGATGTCACCGTCCTTGGCCAGCGGGATGAATATCCCCGCGACATCCTCCTCCCTCCCGTCCAGGGGTTTGAGCCTGAGGAGGTCCTCGCTCTCCGAGGGCAGCACCACCCAGTCGCGACCGCGTGCGTGGACAAGGGTTCCGGTTTTGTAGGTTGCGGGGGGAATCATGCGCGGAGACGCAGAGGGCGCGGAGGAGGAAATCTCACGCGGAGACGCAGAGGGCGCGGAGGGCGCGGAGGAAGAGGAAGAGTTCATTGAAGGTCCTTGCTGTTGATCTTTAGTTTTGAGTTAGGGGAAGAGAGATGGTGGTTTACGACTCGTTGTAAGCCTTGTTTAAGCGTCGCACCGCCAAAATTGATCAAGAGGCCGACTTCTAGATTCATCAACTTCAAATAGGTGAGCAGCTGTTTCTGATGGACAGGGTGGATAATTTCAACCGACTTCAATTCGACCACTACCGTATTTTCGACGAGTAGATCGCACAAAAACCCTTTCTCAAAATGAATACCCTCATAATCAAAAGAAATTGGCTTTTGCGTTGCGACATCCAAACCCCGCATTATCAATTTCCTTGCCAGAACAATCTCATAAACGGATTCCAGCAGCCCTGGCCCGAGGTTCTTATGTATTCCCATCGCCTCATCAATAATAGCCTCAGTAATCTCATCTAT
>JBMOIK010000288.1:0-5668 GCA_049317365.1 Rectinemataceae bacterium
AAGCCCATGGAAGGGCAGCAGAAGGAGTCAGCATGACCATAGTGGAGTTACAGGATGTCAGGAAGGTCTACCCCCTCGGCAAGGTCGAGGTAGAGGCTGTAAAAGGTGTCTCGTTCTGTATCGAAAAGGGCGATTTTGTGTCCATCGCGGGACCCTCGGGATCGGGCAAGACGACGATCCTCAACATGATCGGCTGCGTGGACAGGCCCACCAAGGGCACGGTTTCCATTGCCGGAACGCCAACAAAGGACCTCAAGGACGCAGCCCTCACCACACTCCGTCACGAAACCCTGGGCTTCATCTTCCAGTCCTTCAATCTCATCCCCCGGCTCACCGTGCGCGAGAACATCGAGTTCCCCCTCCTCCTCGGCCGCGAGCGCGTGCCCAAGAAGGAAAGGGAGCAATGGATCGACTACCTCATCGAGGAGGTCGGACTTTCCCAGTGGAGCAAGCACAAGTCCAACGAGCTCTCGGGTGGCCAGCGGCAGCGCGTCGCCATCGCCCGGGCCCTGGTCACAAAGCCCGAGATCGTACTCGCCGACGAACCGACCGCCAACCTCGACTCGCACACCGGAGAGCAGATCCTCGAGCTCATGAAGAAAATCAACCGCGAGATGCAGACGACCTTCATCTTCTCGACCCACGACGCCAAGATCGTCGGGCTCGCCGACCACATCATCCGGCTCCGCGACGGCCTGGTCATCGAGAACGTCCGGAACGGCCTGGACGCCGCCGCCCTCTGCGCGGACCTGGCCGGGGAGTCCGTCGCCGAGTCCTCGCCGGTCCAGACGGCAAGGGGCTGATCCATGCCCGTAATGCTGCGGATAGCCTTCCGCAACCTCCTCGAGCACAAGGCCAAGAGCCTCATCATAGGAGTGCTCCTGGCCCTCGGGGTGGTAATACTCATAGTCGGTAATTCCTTCATGGACACTGCCGCCAAGGGCGTGAAGGACACCTTCATCGGAAACTACACCGGCGACATCTTCGTCGCCGCGAAGAACAAGAACCCGGTGAGCCTCTTCGGCGTCCAGTCGATGGGCCAGCGGGACGCGACACCGAACATTCCCGACTTCGACAAGGTCGCCGCGAAGCTGGCCTCGATGCCCGGCGTCACCGGCGTCACGAGCCAGGTCACGGGCTTTTCGCTTTTGTCCCCCAAGGACAAGGACGAACAGGGCTTCGCCCTCCTCTTCGGAATCGACCCTTCCAGTTACTACAATCTCTTCGACAACGCGGTTGTCCTCGAAGGTTCACTTCTCAAACCCGGCGAGCCAGGCATTGTCATGTCGCGCGCCATGCTCGACCGGATGCAAAAGGACGCGGGTTGGTCACCGAAACTCGGAGAGACCCTCCTCCTCACGGGCATGGGCAAGGCGGGATTCAAGATCCGCTCCGTGCCCCTCACCGGCATCATCCGCTTCAAGTCCGACAGTGAGGCCACGAGTTTCATCTCCTATGCGGACATCAACACCCTGCGCATCCTCAACGGCATGACCCTTGGCAACGATGAGGACACGCCCGTCAGCGAAGACCAGAAAAGGCTCCTTGCCACTACCAACGAGGACGAGCTCTTCGGGGCCGAAACCCTTGTGACCGAGCAGAAGCCAGCGGCGCCAGCGGCGCCCGCAGTTCCGAAAAAAGCCGCAGTGGTCGACACCGGGGCCTGGAACTTCATGCTCGCGCGGGTGACCAGCCCCTCCGTGGCACCCAGGACAATAGCCACGCTCAACGCCTGGTTCGCTTCCGAGGGCATAGAAGCCCAGGCAGGCGACTGGAAGGCCGCCGCCGGTCCCTTCGCGCAGAGCATCGACGTGCTCCGTGTCGTCTTCAACATCGCCATCATCATCGTCGCGATCGTGGCGGTCATCATAATGATGAACACCCTCGTGATCTCGGTCATAGAACGGACCGGAGAGATCGGCACGATGCGCGCCCTCGGCGCCCAGAAGGGCTATGTCCGGCAGATGTTCCTCGTCGAGACCCTCACGATCGCAGGCGTCTTCGGACTCATCGGCATGGCCCTCTCCTTCGTGATCATCGCGGTCCTCGGGGCGGCACACATCGAGGCAGGCAACCCCTTCCTCGAGATCCTCTTCGCCGGCAAGGTCCTCAACCTGTCGGTCAACCCGGCCTCGGTGGCCTGGAGCATGGTCCTCGTCGGGATGGTTGCGGTCATCGCGCATCTCTATCCCGTTTCGCTCGCCCTCAAGGTAGAGCCCGTCCGCGCGATGCAGGTGGAGTAGGAAATGGAAATCATCAAACTGGCCCTGCGCAACCTTGCCCGGCAGAAGAAGCGGACCTTCCTCCTCGGGAGCGCCATCGCCTTTGGCATCATGATCGTCACGGTCATCAACGGCTTCGCGGGAGCCTTCGTCGACAACATCAGCGAGAACTTCGCCAACCTCGCGGCCGGCCACGTCTTCATACAGGGCGTCGAGAAATCGGCTTCGGGCAAGGAGTCGGACATCATCCGCGATGACGCCCTCCTCATGCAGGCAGTCAAGGATGCAGGCATCCCGGCCAAGTATATATCCAAGCGTTCATCGGCCCAGGCGAGCCTGATCTTCGCGGGACACAACGCCCAGCTCAAGGTCGACGGCGTCGATTTCTCGAAGGAGACCTTCCTTCCCGAGCGCCTGATGTTCATCAAGGGCGGCCTCGAGGGCATGAAACAAAGGGACGGGATCATCATCTCCGAGCCCATAGCCAAGCGGCTCGACGTACAGCCCGGCGACCGGGTCCTGGTGCAGCTCCGCACCCTGACCGGGCAGCAGAACGTCGGCGAGTTCTCCATTGCCGGCATCACTGTCGATGCGGGCATATTCGGCTCCATGTCGGGCTACGCAAACAAGACCTACATGAACGAGCTTTTGGCCCTGGGCCCGGAGGACTACCAGCTCCTGGGCATCTACCTTCCCTCCCTGAAGGGCACCGACGCCTACGGCACGGCCCTCTACGAGAAGGTAAAGGCCGTCGCCCCCGTCTTCGACCGCGACGCGGCGAAAAACGACCAGAACTTCATCCGCTCCTTCATGAACCAGGGCAAGACCGAGACCTGGACGGGCATCAAGTACCGCGTCTTCACCCTGAACGACATGCTGGCCCAGGTGAAGCAGATCGCGGACGCCCTCGACACCGCGAGCCTCATCATCCTCCTGGTGTTGTTCGTGATCATAATGGTCGGTATTACCAATACCTTCCGCATCATCCTGTATGAGCGCATCCGCGAGATCGGCACGATGCGGTCGATCGGCATGCAGCGTGGAGAGGTCCGGAACCTCTTCCTCTTCGAGGCGGGATTCCTTGCCCTCGGAGGCGCGGTCTTCGGACTCGTGCTGGCCTTCATCGTGATGGCGGCCATCGGTGGCATCAGCTTCAGCATGAACAGCCCGGTCTTCATAATCCTCAAGAACGGTCACATGACCTTCAAGGTCGACGCGGCGAGGATGCTCCTCAACGTCCTCATCGTCGCCGCCCTGACCGAATTCGCGGCCTTCTTCCCCTCGCGGAACGCCGCCCGCCTCGACCCCGCCGTCGCCCTGCGCACGGTGAAGTGAAACGGAGATACAGATGAAACGACTACTTGGTCCCTTCGCCGCCGCCCTGGCCGCAGCCTTCCTCTTCGCGGCACCGGCGGTCGCAGCGACAACGGACTACAAGGCCATCCTCGCCCAGATCGACAAGATGCAGGACTTCGGCTCCTCGGACTTCAGCGCGGTCTACAACATCGTGTCCGAGAAGCCCGGCGAGAACCCGGCCACCACCCAGATCAAGATCTTCCGCCGCGACCTCCAGAACCAGATCGTCATACTCCTGCAGAAACCGGAAAAGCAGAAGGGACAGGGTTACCTCAAGATCGACGACAATGTGTGGTTCTACGACCCGGAGTCGGGCAACTTCTCGCATTCGACGATGAAGGAAAACATCAACAACACCGACGCGAAGAGCTCCGACTTCAAGCGCTACACCTTCGCAGCGGACTACGACATCCAGAAGACCGAGGAAGGCAAGCTCGGCGCCTACGAGGTGTGGATCTTCACCCTTGCCGCCAAGAACACCGAGGTTTCCTACCAGAAGATCAGGCTCACCGTCCGCAAGGACAAGGCCGTGCCGCTCAAGGAGGAGGACTTCTCCGTGTCCGACCGCCTCATGCGCACAACGCTTTTCCTGCCGACCTACATCAAGGCAGGTGACCGCCAGATCCCGGCGAAAATAAAGATGGTCGACGAGCTCAACAAGGGCAACCAGAGCGTCCTCACTATCTCGGACGTCACCGTGTCCAAACTCCCCGACTCGGTCTTCACCAAGGCCTTCCTCGAGAGGGCTCAGTAAGATGCGGCCAATGCTCAGGGGAAGCAGGGCTCGCCTCGTCGTAGTCGCCCTCGCGGCCGCGCTGGCGCTGCCGATCGCGGCCCAGGACAGCGGGGCTGCTGCAGACACTCAGGCGGACTCCGAGGCGGAGCTCTTCGGTGCCGAAACGGTGACTGAGACAAAGTCCGACACTGCGGCAACCCCGCAGAAAGACTTCCTCAAGTACGACATGGTCAAGGTCGGAGGCTCGGCGAGCGGCAGCCTTGGCCTGACAGGCACCTGGCTGGACCCCTGGAACGCGGGCATCGATCCCCTCAAGCCAGACTCGCGGAGGCTCACTCCCAGCCTCTCGGACTCCATCAAGATCATCGCCAAGCCCTCCGAAGACTTCGGCGTCAACATGGAGTTCCGGACCTCCAACCCCTTCGCCTCGAGCAGCTCGGTACTCACTGGCGCGACCTATGTGCCCGCAGGCACCAACCCCTACACAAGCCTTCCCTACCCCGCTTCGGTCAGGACGACTTCGACAAGCCTGACCCTGCCCAGCATCAAGGTCTGGTCGCTCTACTCAAAGTTCAGCTGGAAAGACGCCGTCTTCATGAGCTTTGGCAAGCAGTCCCTGGCCTGGGGCGTGTCCCAGTCCTTCTTCCAGCCGGCCAACGACATCTTTGCCCTCAACGTCGTGGACTTTTCGAATACGGGGGCCGAGCGCGAGGGCCCCATCGCTTTCAAGGCCCAGTATCCCCTCCCCTTCTCGATGGCCAACGCCTACTTCTACGCCGGGGTGCCCGACACCACCACCCTCGACATCTCCGACCTCCGCGTCGCAGCCAAGGCCGAGGGCAACTTCGGCAACACGGAACTGGGCATCGCCGGCTACTATTCCTACAACGACCATCCCCGTGCCATCCTCATGGGCACGACCGGCAACGGGACCTTCAACTTTTTCGGCGAGGCTGTGGCCAAGTGGGGCAGCGAGCGCTACTTCCTCTCGAGTCCCATCCTGGCTGCGCAGAAAACCGACCAGCTCTGGTTCTCGGGCACCGCCGGCGGCTTTTACTCGAACACGGACTGGAACCTGACAGCCTCGGCCGCCTACTTCTACAACGGCGAAGGCCAGAGCGGGGTCACCGCACAGGAAGCCTACGCCTACTACTACTACCTGCACCAGTCCGAGATCGACCGCGCCAAGTTCGGAACGCACTATGCAGCCGCCTCGATCTCCTTTTCGGAGCTCTTCGTCGAACAGCTCTCCTTCATGGTATATGGCGTGGGCAACATCTCTGACAGGTCTTTCATCGTTGCGCCGAGCCTGACCTGGAAGTTCTTCGATTACATGAAGGCCAAGACCGGGGCA
>JBMOIK010000289.1:0-5628 GCA_049317365.1 Rectinemataceae bacterium
CAAGTCCGCACAGAGACGAGGCACAAAGAAAAGGCGCTGCGCCTGGCCACAAGGCCTGGCAGCAGCGCCTCTTCCGCAGGGGACCTGACCGCAGCGCGTCTTACTTGCGGACCACCCGGAATCCGAGGTCCGTACTGGTCACAGAGGGGCTCCAGGAATTGGTGGTAGCCACGGCGACCCCATTTGCGCCGGTACTCGTGCTGCCGCCAAACCCTCTGCGTAGGGTGCCTGAGTCAGCGCCGCGGTAATCGGGGAGTGTCCCGGCCGGAATCGGGGTCAGGTAGGGATCGACCCGCCAGTCACCGGTCCATTCATAGACGTTGCCGCCCATGTCGTAGAGCCTGAGTTCATTGGGCAATTTGCTTCCAACGGAAGCGAGGCGGTTGTTGAAGACGGCGTACTTCGCGATTTCGGATTCGACGTTTCCACCGGAGTATCCCGGGACCCACTTGGTGAAGCCCGTGGTATTGGTCGTACCCGCAGCCCCGGTGTCGGCACCCATGGCCGCCCACATCCACTCCATGGCGCTCGGGAGGCGGTATCCGCTCTTGCTGTAGTCGGCGGTGACCGTCCATGCGGTAAGGCCATTGGTGGACGTCGGGATGTCCGCGTAGGCGAGGGTCGCGAAGGTGATGCCGCTCGCTGAATAGACTGGCTCGAGCCCCTCAGACGTGCTCAGTTTGTTGCAGAAGGTTATGGCCTGGTACCAGCTCACCGTGTTGACCGGCTCCTTGAGAGAGCCTGAGGAGACCACATCGGAAGTATTGGAAGGATCCGTCACCATGACTGCCTTGAACGCCTCCCGGGTGACTTCGTACTGGCCGATGTAATAGGCAGTCGTGATAGTACTGATGTTTCCCGTCGTGGCGTCCCGCTGGAAGCTGCCCGCGGGCACCTTGACCAGATTTCCGATGGTCGCGGATACGACATCGTCGGTCTTGTGCACCGTGACAACATAGTCCTTGGTGACGGCCGTGTCTTCCGCGGTCACCCTGATCGTTACGGTGGTGGTCGCGCTGGTGAGGCTCTGGGCCGTACCGCTCGAACTGCCGAGGCTCGCGTAGCTGTCGGCCTTGGTGCCCGTGACCGTGATAGTCGTGGCCGTGGAAGGCAGATAGACATCGTAGGCAGTGGTGGCAGCGGCGAAGGCGGGGATGAGGGTGCCCGAACTCAGGGCGAGGGCGGAGAGATTGGCGTTCACGCTGGCGACGGGCAGGCCCCGGGCCACGCGGATTCCATTGTAGTAGTGGTACTGGTGGACTTCTGTCGCGGAGTTGAGGCGGTAAGCCGCGAGCGTGTAGTTGTAGTAGAAGCCATTGCAAGCCACCCCCGTGAGCATGCGCCTGTTTACCGTCGTTGAGGCTCCCCGATAGTCGGTGACAGCCGAGGTCGGCCAGTCCGAGAGTCTGTCCCAGAGCAATTCTGCCACATTGCCCGAGAGGTCGTAGATGCCGAGTTCGTTGGGGAGTTTCGTACCTACAGGCTGCAAAGTGCGGACGTTGTACAAGACGTAGTCACCAATGATGCGCTCATAGGTGCCGATGCCTGCCACGAGGTCGTCGCCCGCGTAACGCTTGGTGTAGCCCGTGGTGTTGACCACGCCTGCAGCCGCGCTGTCGGCTCCCATGCTCGCCCAGAGGTTTTCCATCTCGGTTGGCAGTCGGTAGCCCGAGGCATCCCAGTTGGCCGTGACCGCATTCCAGGTTATGGCCTTGGCGCTGTTGTTGTAGCCGTCGAGGAGGGTGGGCAGGTCGGCCATCGTCACCGTCGCGAAGTCGACGCCGGTAACGGAATAGACGGGCTTCAGGCCCTCCTTGATGCTGAGTTTGTTGCAGAAGGTGATGGCCGCGTTGAAAGAGAAGTTCTGGGCCGGACTGTTGTCGGTCAGCGAATAGGTGACATCGCTCGGGTCGCTACCCATCACCGAAAGGAACTGGGCGCGCGTGATTTCGGTACTTCCCATCCAGAAGCCCGAGACCTTGCTCGTATGCGTGGCCGTGGCGTCCCTCTGGAAGGTTCCGCCCGGCACCCAGACCATCGCCCCGACATTCGTGGAACTAAGGTCACGACTCTTCGTAACTATGACGACATAGTCAGTGTTGGTCACACCGTCGGAGGCGGTGGCGGTGATCGTGTAGCTGTTCGCGCCGGGCGAGAGAGTCTGCGCTCCGACGGGCTTGGTGACGGTCGCGGTGGAGTCGCCGCAGGTCGCGCCGAAAGTGATGCTTGCGACTGTCGAGGCGACCGCGACCGTGTAGCTTTTCACAGTCGGAGAAAAGGTCGGTGTCAGCGTGCCTGCGCTCACAGTCAGAGTCGCAAGGCTTGCGCTGATTGTCCCGCTCCCCGTGCTCTTGCCCTTGACCTTGACCGAAACCGAAGCAGGCTTGGCTGTCGGCGATGTGGTCGAGGCTGGCATGCTCACCGAAGCGGTGAGTGCAAGGGATGTGTCGCTCGCGGCGGGTGTTACTATCACCGGCACACTGCCAAGGGCGGCTGTGCCAAGGACAAGGGCATCCGTGGCCGCACGGGCTGCGGTGACTGTCCACGCAAGGGTAGTGCCGCGCGGGCCTGTCTGCGGCAGGGCAAAGCCCGCGCTGATCCCCGAAAGGCTGTCGCCATGTCCGGCGGCCACGAGTGCGTTCGTCACCAGCTCGGCGATGGCGGCCGCATCCAGGTCAATCTTCTCCTGATCGGTCACGACAGGCACAGTTATGACGATTGGCGCGGCGGCGGGAGTGGCGGCCGCGGAACCTCCCTTTTTCTTGACCGAGGGAGTGAGGGCGACCGAAACTGCGCTGGTACTCGGTGTCGTCACCTGCACCGTGGTCGGAGTGCCAGTCGCCGGGTCTCCCGGAACAAGGGTCACTCCAGAAAGGCTACTGCCGCGGGCTGGCGCTGCAGAGAGCTCCCACGAAACCTCAGTGCCGAAGTTGCCCAGTGTTGGCAGGGCGAAATCGCCGGTCACGTGGGTCAGGCTGTCCGTACCCGAAAAGTCGAGGAGGCTTCCGGCAAGGCCGCGGAGTGACTCGGTCACCGCCTCCGCATCGGCCACGACCGGTATGGTAAGAGACCAACTCTCGGTCGCCGACGACGAGTCCGAAGCGACTTCGGCCTCCACCCTCACTGCCACGGTGGTCTCTGACCCGAGGCCGTCCGGGATCGAGAGGAAGACCTGTCCGCTCGCGGGATCGACCTTGCTCACATAGATGGAGTCGCAGGTCCAGGTCAATCTGGCGCCGAGCTTCGTGAGTGGAACGACGAAGGAGGTGGTGAGCTTCTTCGCGTTGATCGGGCTGCCATCGGGGCCGGTGAAATCGGAAAGGCTAAGGCTGTCAATGGCCTTTTGTGCCGCGCTGACGGGCGGTCCGGAAGGCGAGGGACAAGCTACGAACAAGGCCGCCGCCGCGCAGAGTGCGCCGACGAGGGAGAGTTTGGAATGGGTCAAGGCCACGGATTCCTCCTCCTGCTAGTAATGTTGGGAGGGGTAGGCTATGAACAGGGGGGAAACCCTCAATTTTGCCTGAGCAATCACCCGGGGAGGGAGTTCGATCGCGGAATCATCCTTTTCCAGCGGCACCAACCCCTGTACCTCAAGCTTGCACGAGGGGATTGCACGCAAAAAGCCGCCTCCCGGGCAGCCTTCAGTCGTGGTAGAGGAAGCAGGCGACCTCGTGGCCCGGCTCGGCTTCCTTGAGCGCCGGCTTCTGGCTCTGGCACTTGTCCATCTTCTTCCAGCAGCGGTCATGAAAGGGGCAGCCCGGGCGCAGCCTGTCGGGAGAAGGAACGTCACCCGTCAGTATTATGCGCTTCCTCTCCCTCTCGATCTTCGGATCCGGGATGGGAGCGGCCGAGAGGAGGGCCTGGGTGTAGGGATGGAGGGGCTTCCGGTAGAGGTCCCCGGAACCCGAGATCTCGGCAATGCTGCCGAGGTACATGACGGCCACGCGCGTCGAGATGTACTCGATCACCGCCAGGTCGTGGGCGATGAAGAGATAGGTCAGGCCGAACTCGTCCTGGAGGTCCCTGAAGAGATTGAGGATCTGGGCCTGGATGGAAACGTCGAGGGCCGACACCGGCTCGTCGCAGAGGATGAGCTCGGGCTGGAGTGCGAGGGCGCGGGCGATGCCAATGCGCTGGCGCTGTCCACCCGAAAACTCGTGGGGGTAGCGGTTGCGGAAAAAGCGGGACAATCCCACCCTTTCCATGAGCTGCTCGACACGCTCTTCCATGTCCTTTCGCGACATCGAGACGAGGCCCTTTTTCGCGTAGATGTGCATCGGCTCGGAGATGATGTCGCCGGAGGTCATGCGCGGATTGAGCGAGGCATAGGGATCCTGGAAGACCATTTGCATGTTCTGGCGCGCCGCGATGAGGTCCCGGGCTTTAAGCGTTGTGAGTTCCTTGCCCTTGAGGTTGACCGAGCCCCCGGTCGGCCTGTACAGCTGCGCCACTGCGCGCGCCGTTGTCGACTTGCCGCAGCCCGACTCGCCGACGAGGCCGAGGGTCTCGCCCTTCCTGATCTTGAAGTCCACGCCGTCGACCGCGTAGATGTACTGCTGCTCGCCACCAAGTATGCCCTTCCTCCCGATGGGAAAGTGCATCTTGAGGTCCCTGACGTCCAGGAGGGTTTCGTTCCCGAGACTATTGTTTGGCATTTACGTGGCCTCCGTATAGAGCCAGCACGAGACCGCGTGGCCGTTCCCCAGGTCCTTCGAGGCGGGGTACTTGCGCTTGCAGAGGTCCATGGCCTTGTCGCAGCGCGGATAGAAGGGACAGCAGTCGGGCAGGTCTATGACATTGGGCGGCTGCCCCCTGATGGAGAAGAGGCGCTCGCCCGAGGCCTTGTCGAGGCGGGGCACCGACTTTATGAGGCCCTGCGTGTAGGGGTGCTTCGGGGCCTCGAAGAGCTCGCCCGTCGGCCCCCGCTCGACTATGCGCCCCGCGTACATCACGCAGATGGTGTCGCACATCCCGGCGACGACACCCAGGGAATGGGTGATCAGTATCACCGAGGTCCCGGTCCTGGAGGTCAGGTCCCGTATGATGTCAAGGATCTGCGCCTGGATGGTCACGTCGAGGGCCGAGGTCGGCTCGTCGGCAATGAGGATTTCCGGGTTGCAGGAGAGGGCCATGGCGATCATGACACGCTGGCGCATGCCTCCCGAGAACTGGTGGGGGTACTGGTCGATCCGCTTTTCCGGTGCGGGTATTCCGGCTAACTTGAGCATGTCGATGGCCTTGGCCTTGGCTTCCGCCTTGTCCAGGTCCTGGTGGAGGACGATGGTCTCGACCATCTGCGTCGAGATCCGGAGGTAGGGATTGAGGCTCGTCATCGGGTCCTGGAAGATCATCGAGATCTTGTTGCCCCTGATGGCCCGCAGCTCCTTCGCCGGGATCTTGAGGAGGTCAGTGCCCATGAACTCCACCTCGCCGCCGGCTATGCGCCCGGGCGGGCTGGGTATCATGTTGATGATTGAGAGGTTCGTCACCGACTTGCCCGAGCCCGACTCGCCGACGATGCCGAGGGTCTCGCCCCTCCGGAGCTCGAAGGAAACGCCGTCGACGGCCTTCACGATGCCTTCGTCGGTATGGAAATGGGTCTGCAGTCCCTTGACCCTGAGGATCACT
>JBMOIK010000290.1:0-5599 GCA_049317365.1 Rectinemataceae bacterium
CCCGCTGAGGCAAGAGCATGAAGGAGCCCCAGCCCAGCCCGCAGAGGGCAAAAGGGGATTCCCCGCTTCGGAGCTTGCTGGCCCGCCGCGAGATGATCGTCCTGTTGCTCCTTCTCCTCATCGCCGTATCCTTGCAGATCGCCTCGAATGGCCTCTTCCTTCAAGGCAGGAACCTCTCCGTCATGGCTGACAGGAAGGCCCCGGAGGCCCTGGTCACTATCGGCATAACCTTCCTGTTGATTGCCAACCAGTTTGACCTCTCCGTGGCCTCGGTCATGGCCTTTTCCGGCGCGACGACAGCCTGGATGCTGGTCAACGGCTTTCCGATGGTAGTCTCGATCCTGGGAGGCCTGGCTGCCGCTGTGCTGATAGGCTGCCTGAACGGCTTCCTCGTGACACGCCTGCAAATACCTTCCTTCATCACGACGCTGGGGACCATGTACATCGCCAGGAGCGGCGCCCAGGTCATCACGCAAGGACGGCCAATCGGCGGCTTGCCGGAAGATTTCATCGCGCTTGGAAAGATCCAGGTCTTTGGCCTTCCCTGGTATTTCATCCTCCTCGTTGTGTGCGTCCTCGTGCTGACCTTTCTCCTCAAGAAGCAGAAGAGCCTGTACAAGATCTTTTTCGTAGGCAACAACGCCAAAGCTGCCTCCATGGTCGGCATCAGGAACATGCGGATCACCTGGAACCTTTTCATGGTTTCCGCCTTCATCGCCGCGATCGCAGGAATCATCCTCACCTCGAAGTCCTACTCCGCCTCGCCGATCGCCTTCGAGAGGATGGAGATGCGCTATATCGCTGCCTGTGTCATAGGAGGCGCTTCAATCAGCGGCGGCCAGGGAAGCATCATCGGGAGCATCCTGGGATTCCTCCTCATCGTGCTTATCGGCAACGGGATGACCCTGATCGGAATCTCCCCCTACTGGGAAAATGTCATATTTGGTTCAATCCTTGCGATAGCCGCCATCGCGGACGCCTATTCGACCGGCCGCCGCAGGGAATGAGGAGAAGGCATATGGACGAAGAGCGACTGAAGCGGACAAGGGCAGCGATGGCTTCTGAGGGACTGGATGCCCTCATTCTCCGCCTGCCCGAGAATGTGCTCCTGCTGAGCGGCTACTGGCCACTTACGGGACGGTCCTTTCTCCTCTTTCCACGCGAAGGGAAAGCGGTCTGCATTGTCCCGGGCATCCATGAGAAGGAAGCAGCCAAAGAACTGTGGGAGGCGGAACTCATCGTCATCCCCTTCGGCCGTATCACTTCCGGGGATTACTTCGCCCAGTTAGGGAGGGCTCTGAAGGACGCGGTTTCGCGCCGGGGATTGAGGCGGATAGGTTTCGAGGGGAGCTTTGAAACCTTTGCCCCGCCCTGGGACGTAGCCGAACCGGCGATCCCCGCCGCGCCGACAGGGGAGGTGCTGGCAGATGTGGCAGGAAGCGCGGAACTCGTCGATGCGACAGACTTCCTGTACAGGCTTCGCGCAACAAAGACGCCCTCCGAACTGGCAAGGCTCAGGATCGTCAACGAGATCGCTGCGATGGGGCTGCTTGCGTTCGCGGATGCTGCCCGAGAAGGGATGAGCGGCGTCAGGCTCGTCAGCCTTGTCGAATCAACTATCATGAACGAAGGCACAGGATATAAGGGCGCCACAAGGGTGCGGGGCTTTGCCCAGGTCTCGACCGGCGAGGCTGAGACGCTCGATGGATACCGCCTGATGCTGGTCTCGACAGCGCGCAGGATCGCTGCCGGCGATCTGGCCATGCTTGAACTGGCAGTGGTGGCGGATGGCTTCTGGTGCGATCGGACGAGGGTACGCGTCGCCGGAAATCCCAGCTCGAAGCAGGCCGCTGCCTTTGACGCGATCATGCGGGCACAGGCCGCAGCGGCCAAGGCCCTTCGAGCAGGGGTGACAGCCGGGTCAGTCGACTCCGCAGCGCGCGAAGTCATCGGGGCGGCTGGCTTCGGCGATGGCTTCTTCCACTCGACGGGGCATGGACTGGGCTTTCGCTACCATGAGCCCATTCCGGTCGTCGAGCCTGGAGTCACTACCATCCTCGAAGCCGGCATGGTCGTCACCATCGAGCCGGGAATCTATCTTCCGGGCCTTGGCGGTCTCCGGATGGAAGACGACTTCCTCGTGACAGAGGCTGGCTCAGAGTGTCTTGGCCCTGCGGAAAGCAGGTTCGCGTCCTGACAGGAAAGATGGCAGGAATGCGTGAAGCACCCTCGATTCCTGGTTTATCACTACTGCATAGCAAGCAAACGGAGGCACGCTCATGAGGCTCAGGGGAAAAGTCATCGTAGTTACCGGTACCGGATCTGGAATCGGAAAGGACATAGCCGAAAGGTTCGCGAAGGAGGGCGCGCGGGTCGTCGCAGCCTCGCGGCGGTCAGCCACAGGACAGGTCGTTGTCGATGCCATTGTCGCCGGGGGCGGCGAGGCCATCTTTGTCCAGACAGACGTCTCGTCGCCGAAGGAAGTCGACTCTCTCTTCGATGCCGCAGTGAAATCATACGGGCGCATAGACGGACTGGTAAACAACGCAGGAGTGAATTTTGTCTGCCCCTTCGAGGAATGTACTCCCGAGGCCTGGGACCGTGTCCTGAACGTGGACCTGCGTGGGACCTACCTCTGCTGCCGGCGCGCCATCCTGGAGATGCTGAAGACAGGGGATGGCGGTTCCATCATCAATGTCGCATCCAACCACACTGTCGCGGCGGTAAAGGGCTCGGTGCCCTACGACGCGGCGAAGTGGGGGATGGTCGGCCTCAGCAAATCCCTCGGGATAGAATTCGCCTCCAGGAACATCCGCGTGAACGTACTGAGCCCCGGCCTGATCCACACGCAGATCTGGGACGACATCCTGGATGCGGCACCCAGCCACGAGGAATGCCTCGCCCACTGGCAGTCGAACATTCCGATGCATCGTGTCGGCACCTGCGAGGAGATATCCTCGGCTGCGGTCTTCATGATCAGCGATGAGTCACCCTTCATGACCGGGGCGAACCTGGTCATCGACGGCGGGATGAGCAGCCAGCTCGTCACGCCTGACCCCTACACCTCGAGGAATATATGAGGCAAAAGGGATCAGGGGAGCGAAGGTGAAAATGGACCAAAGCGGACGCAGCCATGGAAGCTGAGAAACTCAAGCGCCTCGAAGCTGCCGCCAGGCAGGTCCGCTACGACATCGTAGAGGCAATCGGGAATATCGGTATTGGACACTTCGGCGGGGCGCTATCGATCGTGGAAGTCCTGACAGTCCTCTATTTCAGCCAGATGAACGCCAGTCCAGCCAATGCCAAGGACCCTGAAAGGGACAAATTGGTCCTTTCCAAGGGACACGCGGGCCCTGCCCTGTACGCGGTACTCTCGCAAAAGGGCTATTTCCCGAGGGAGGCCCTTTTCACCCTCAACCAGGGGGGAACGAGCCTGCCGAGCCACTGCGACAGGAACCTGACGCCGGGCATCGACATGACAACCGGGTCTCTTGGACAGGGCTTGTCGGTCGCGATCGGAATGGCCCTCGCTGACGCCCTGGACGGACGGAAGAACAGGATCTTCGCCATCATTGGCGACGGTGAATCCGACGAGGGCCAGGTCTGGGAAGCGGCCATGGCCGCATCCCAGTACGGCCTTTCCAGGCTCATCGCCTTTACCGACTACAACAAGATGAACATCGACGGGCTCACCAGCGAGATCATGAACCTGGACGACCTTGGCGCAAAGTGGCGTGCCTTCAACTGGAATGTGCAGAGGGTAGATGGCCACGACCTGGCCGCCATCGACGAGGCCATAACCCTGGCAAGGCTGGAGGTCGACCGACCGTCGATGATCATACTAGATACGATAAAGGGCAAGGGCGTTTCCATCGCCGAGGGAAAGCTGTCGAGCCACAACATGGCCATCAGCAGGGAACAGAAGGAAGAGGCCCTCGCGGAGCTGGCGGCAGCCATGGGAGTGCGATCATGAGCGCCCGTGACATGCGCGATGCCTATTGCGAAGCTCTGGTGGAACTGGCCGAGGCAGACGATCGGATCGTCCTGTTGGAAGCCGACCTGATGGGGGCCAATGGAACGACAGCCTTCAAGGAGAGGTTTCCCAAACGATTTTTCAATGCAGGGGTAGCAGAGGCGAATATGGTAAGCATGGCGGCAGGCATGGCGGTCTCGGGCAAAATACCCTTCGCCGCAAGCTTCGCCTGCTTCGCCGCCCGAAGGGCCTATGACCAGTTCTTCATCTCCGTCAACTACGCGCGTGTCAAGATGAACCTGACCGGAACCGATCCGGGCATCAGTGCCGTCTTCAACGGCGGGACCCACATGAGCTTCGAGGACATCGGGCTGATGCGCAGCATCCCAGGGCTCGTCATCTACGAACCGGCCGATGACATCTCCTTGAAAGCCCTGGTCAAAGAGGCGGCCTATCACCCCGGACCGACCTACCTCAGGCTGCACAGGAAGGGAGCGAGCTCCCTCTACGAGCAGGGAGAGGAGTTCCGGCTCGGCAAGGCCAAGGTGCTGCGCGAGGGGGCAGACATCGCCATCTTCGCTACCGGATATCTCCTGGTACCCGAGGCGCTGAAAGCGGCTGAGTTGCTGAAGCGTGAAGGTATCGACGCTGCTGTGATCGACCTCCATACGATCAAACCCCTCGATGAGGAACTGGTGCTGAGCTATGCAAGGAAGACGGGCGCCGTGATGGTCTGCGAGAACCACCAGGTGGCCACGGGAGTCGGAAGCGCAGTGGCCCTCTTCCTGTCCGAAACCCATCCGACAAGGATGCAGTGCATCGGCATCCGGGATGAGTTCGGCCAGGTAGGGGACCTCGCCTTCCTGAAACAGCGCTTCGGCCTCAACGCGGATAGGATCTTTCATAAAGCCAGGGAGCTCCTGGGACGGAAGGAAGAATGAGCACATGGATGACATGATGAAATCCTTCGATTTATCGGAAAAGAAGGCCCTGGTCGTGGGCGGAGCCTCGGGACTCGGCAAGGCCATCGCCTTTGCCCTTTCAGGCGCGGGAGCCCAGACGATGATCGCTGACCTGAACGGCCCTGAGGCGAAGAAGGTCTGTGGGGAAATCGAGGCAAGCGGGGCGAAGGCCCTCCATTTCCAGTGCGATGTCACGCGCCACGGAGAAGTGGCAGCACTGGTGGAGGACGCGGTCGCGCGCATGGGCAGGATCGACGTCCTCGTGGAGAGCGCGGGCCTCACGATCACCGGTACCCCCATGATCGATTTCACCGAGGAACAATGGGACAGGATCATGGACGTGAACCTCAAGGGCATGTTCTTCGTAAACCAATTGGTTGCACGACAGATGATGAGTCAGCGCCATGGCCGCATCATCAACATCGCCTCGATGTCCTCGGTGATCATCAACCAGAACTCCTACGGATCGAGCGGCGTGTACTGCGTTTCCAAGGCAGGCG
This sequence comes from Rectinemataceae bacterium, assembly GCA_049317365.1. Classification (GTDB taxonomy): domain Bacteria; phylum Spirochaetota; class Spirochaetia; order Treponematales; family Rectinemataceae; genus CAIJMU01. The sequence continues at coordinate 5,436 of JBMOIK010000290.1, forward strand.
TCCTCAACCTGACAAAGGCCTTTGCCTCGGATCTTGCCCCCTTCGGCGTCACGGTGAATGCCATCAGTCCCGGATACATGCGTACCCCGCCCTCCGCTCCCTTCTGGGAGGACCCTGTGGGTTCCGCGGAAAAGTGCTCACGCATCCCGATGGGCAGACCCGGC
>JBMOIK010000291.1:0-5594 GCA_049317365.1 Rectinemataceae bacterium
AGAGTCCAGCCCCTAAATACGATTTCTTTGGCTGCGGGGACCTGAATAGTTACGGTTCTTTTTCCTGTTGCGCTGGAGCCAAAAAGAATTACCGATTTGACGCTTGTGTCCGATGCGATGATATCGACAAGTTTCGCCAATTCCTGGAACAGCTCAGTTGTGATACCGCTTATGGCTACCAAGTATCCCTCCTTTCAGGGCAAAGTGAGCATAGAGCAGGAAAACACGCTTCAAACAGGCTACTCGTCTGCATCTAGATACTCCTTGATTCTGCTGGCCAGAAAATACGGCAGATTGAGCAGTCGGTAGGGCTTTCCCGCTGGTGTATTAGCAGACTGCCAGCTTGGCGCCCCTGCGTACAGGCGCACAGCGAGGGCACAACCGGAACTGTCAATAAAAGAATGCAGAGAACGCAAGGTACCGGTTTCCCCCGATTTGACCTCTACTGGCACGAGTCCAGCTTTCCAGTGAATGATGAAATCCACTTCAGCCTGTGATTGCTTGAGTTCGCGCACCCAGAAATCCGGCTTATGAAGGGATATTGAATTGACGGCCATCAACTCCTGCGCAACTATGTGTTCTGACAGAAGTCCCCTGTACAGGGCATTTAGGTCCTTGACGCCAAAGTACTGGGCCTGCAAACCTGCGGCATAATTGAGAAGGCCCGTATCGACCATCTGCAAGCGGGGTTTGCGTTTGAGATCCGGAATCAAAGGAGCTTGCACCGCAGTTGACGGATAGCGGAGGTACAAGAGCATGGCCCGCTCCAGCGTGCGCAATGCGTTGCCCACTTCCCTGGACTTGTAGGCGGAATTGCCAAAGTGCTCAAAGGTGATGCGCTTTCCAGCCTCGTAGGCGGCTGTTTCTATGACATGGCGCATGACCGTCACTTCGGTCGCGTTCCTCGCGTATTTGCTCACATCATCGGTATACGCCGTCAGCAGGCATTGCCACTGCCGCCGGGGACTGCTGGATCTCGTCGATGAACAGAAGCGTCTGACCTCGACGCTGCGCCTTCTTCTCCAGAAAGATGCGCTGCAAGGTAGATTCCGGCGATAGCGATCCATCGAACATGCGCTGATCGGCAGGCAAATCCAGATTCAGGTATACAAAAGTATCGAAGGAGCACCCGAATTGCTTGACCACGGTAGTCTTTCCAACCTGCCTGGCTCCTCGCAACACCAAGGGCTTTCGTTGCCCGGAACCTTTCCAGGCATTCAAATCCTTGAGAATTGTTCTCCTGAAAACCGAGGTAGCAGCCATGAAACTCCTCATTGCATAGAGTCAAGGCAATATTCGATTAGACGCGACACAAAGTCAAGGCAATTTGCGATGATGCTGGCCCAAGAGCGGTCCTACACCTATCAGCGAGACGCACGTTCTGTGCAGGTTCCTCGGGTTTCAATCCACGCCCTCGCGCCGCCTTTTTTCATTCCATCTTATTCCCCGCAGAGGGACACCCCCTGTCCCCTATGTTTGTGGAGTAGTGTCAGATCCTCGTGCCCTGCGGGCTACTTCCGCCATAGCCTCGATTTCGGCGAGCCACTTTTCACGGAATATCGCAGGGCCGAGAACTTCCCCTTCGGCGCCGAATCGAAGCACCAGTCCGAGGATCTCCTCCCAGCTGCTGGCTGGCACTTCGAGGTCGAGGCAGTACCCCCCCCTCGCAATGCCCCTCCTCCTAGAACCCCTCCTGCGCAGTCCGGGAGATGATCTCCTCCTGGTGGTTGCGATCGAGGTCGACAAAGTAGTCGGAGTAGCCGGCCACGCGCACCAGGAGGTCGCGGTAATCCTCGGGGCGTTCCTGGGCCTTCCGGAGGGTGGCCGTGTCCACGACGTTGAACTGCACGTGATGGCCACCGAGCCTGAAGTATGTCCGTACCAATGCTGAAAGATTCCTGATGCCCCCCTCACCTTCAAGGGTCGCAGGCAGGAAGCGCTGGTTGAGGAGGGAGCCGCCGGTCCGCGAGATGTCGAGCTTGGACAGCGATTTCGCGACGGCGGTCGGACCATTGCGGTCGGCACCCTGGGCTGGCGAGAAGCCGTCTGAAATGGGCAGGTGGGCCTTGCGTCCGTCGGGGCTCGCCGCGGTGCGGAGGCCGAAGTAGACGTGGCAGGTAGTCGAAAGGATGTTGATGCGCCAGGAGCCCATGTCACCCGGTACGCCGCGGGGCGAAGGCCGTCCGTCGATGGTGGAAAGGAGGGTCCCGAAGATGCGTTGGGCGATATCATCGGCCCGATCATCGTCGTTTCCGAAGCGGGGGCTCTTGTTGGACATGCGGAGCCTTTCTGCCTCGAATCCCGCCCAATTCGCCGCAAGGGCCGCGTTGAGCGACTTCAGATTCAGCGTGGCGGCCCCATACACATGCGTGGCGATCGCCGACAGCGAGTCGGTCACCGTCCCGATCCCACAGCACTGGATGTAGTCGGTGTTGTAACGCGCCCCGCCGTCGTAGTAGTCCCTGCCACGCGCGATGCAGTCGTCTATGAGGACCGAGAGGAAGGGAGCCGGCGCGTCGCGCGCAAAAAGCCGGTCGAGGTAGTTGGACACTTGGATCTTGAGGTCCACGGCATGGGACAGCTGTTTCTCGAAGGCCCTGTAGAGCTGCTCGAATGTCGCGAGGTCCTCAGGCTTCCCTGTCGCCAGTCCGATGCGCTTGCCCGAGAGCGCGTCCACTCCGTCGTTGAGGGCCAGCTCGAGGACCTTGGGCAGGTTGAGGTAGCCGTGAAGAAGGTAGGCCTCCTTTCCGAAGGCCCCGGTCTCGATGCAGCCCGAGCTGCCTCCCTCGAGGGCGTCGACGCGGCTCTTGCCCATCTTCATCATGGCATCCACAAGTTCGTCTGCATTGAAAAGGGATGGATAGCCCGAGCCGCGCCTGATCACCCGGCCAGCGGCCTCAAGGAGACGCTCCGGGGTCTTGGCGCTCAGCTGCACGTTGGCCTGGGGCTGGAGGAGCTGGAGCTCGTCGAGGACCTCGAGGGCCATGAAGGAGACCTCGTTGGACGCGTCCTTGCCCTCGGCGTCGAGGCCACCGAGGTTGATGTTCGTGAAATCGTTGTAGGTACCGCTTTCGAGGGCGGTGACGCCGACCTTGGGAGGTGCTGGCGTGTTGTTCACCTTGATCCAGAAGCAGGACAGGAGTTCCTTGGCCTTGCTACGATCGAGGCTGCCGTCGGCAACTCCCCGCTCGTAGAAGGGCCCGAGGTGCTGGTCGAGGTGGCCAGGGCTCATCGCGTCCCAGCCGTTGAGCTCGGTGATGGTGCCGAGGTGGGCGAACCAGTACATCTGGATGGCCTCGTGGAAGTTGCGGGGGGCTTCGGCGGGCACCCGCCGGCAGACTTCTGCGATCCTGGCGAGCTCGGCCCGCCGTACCAGGTCACCTTCGGCCAAGGCCATGGTGTCGGCCAACGCAGCATGCCGCTCGGCGAAGATGATCGCGCCCTCGCAGGCGATGTCCATCGCGTGGAGCTCCTCGTCCCGGGCCAGGGCTCCAGGATCGCCAAGCCAGTCGAGGGCTGCACGTGCCTGTGCGATGTCAGCGCGGAAGCCCCTCAGACCCTTCACGTAGAGTTTGCCGTCGAGGCTCGTGTGTCCTGGAGCGCGCTGTTCCATGAACTCGGTAAAGGCGCCAGCCTCGTAGAGGAGCTTCCATTCCTCGGGGATGGCCGCGAAAGCCCGGTCCCGCATCGAGCGTCCCCGCCAGTAGGGAATGACCGTGTTGCGATAGATTTCAATGTCGGCCTCCTCGACGCGATAGCTCGTCATGGGCCGCGAATCGAGGATGTGGAGGTCCTCCTCGCTGTGGCAGGTGAGTTCGGGGAAGGAGGAGACAGCACGCGGGCGCGGTCCCCGTTCACCCACGATGAGTTCTCCGGGACCCAGGTATATCGCCTTCTTCTCGCAGAGGTATCGGAAGTTCATGGCGCGGAGTACAGGTGTCGAAACCTTGCCCTCCCATTCCTTGTAGAATTCAGTAGTGAGGAAGGCGCGCTCGGCAGAGAAGGAGGGCTTTGTTTCAAAGCTTTCGTCCCTGAGCTTCCTGATCCTGTCGTTCATCATGGTTCCCATACTCATCATCCTTCCTTCCCCGCCGCGATGCCGCGGGAGGAAAAAACAGCACGTGCCGCTTCAAGGGCGGCCGGGTCGGGCTCCGCTGTCCCGGCCATCCTGTAAGTGAGATTCCAGAGGCGGTACTTCCCCTCGGCCGAGCCGTGGTAGGGCAGGAGGTCGACCGAAGGCTGAACCGCCAGGGCAGCGACGAAATCGGCCATCGCTCCGAGGGAACCCGGAGAATCGTTGGCTCCCGGAATCAGGGGTATCCGCACGCGGATATCCGCATAGTTGTGATCTTCGAGCCGGGCCCGGGCGACGGCAGCGAGGTTGTCGAGACAGATCGAGTAGTCTATGCCGCAGAATTCGCCGCCCCTGGCCGCGTCCGCTGTCTTGAGGTCATAGAGGAGGAGGTCGCAGCGCCGGGCGATGTCGAGCATGACAGCCCGGCTTGCGAAGCCCGAGGTCTCGATGGCCGTGTGGATTCCCTCGGCGCGGCAGGCATCGAGGAGCTCCCCGAGGAAGCCCGGCCTGGACAGGGGCTCGCCTCCGGTGAAGGTGACGCCGCCTCCCGATTCATCATAGAAGGGACGGTCTTTCCTGATGGCGTCCATGACCCAGGCGAGGTCGCGCATCTCGCCCACCGTCTGGAGCGACTCCGAGGGACAGGCATGGGCACAGGCCCCGAAATCGGGGCAGGCATCGCAGGCGGAGGTACCGGCGACCAGCCGCGGGTCGATTCCCATCGGACAGGCACGGAGGCAGGACAGGCAAGCCACGCAGCGATCAGGACGCCTGAGGATCGCCGGACCTGGATCGCGGCCCTCGGGATTGTGGCACCAGGGACAGTCGAGGGGGCAGCCTTTAAGGAAGACGGCAGTCCTGATACCAGGACCGTCACGCACGGAAAATTTCCGGAGATCGAAGACCACCCCGGAGGATGCCCGGGCCGCTCCACCAGCTTCCACCAGGCTGCCGCCTATCCGGAGCTCGGCCTGGCAGCCGATCCCGCCCTGGCTCACCCTGCGGCCTCCGGGTAATACTCGCGGATAAATGGCTCCTGGAAAGGGTAGGACCAGTGGACATCTCGTATCCAGTCTGCTGCCCCAGGAGAGTCGCCACGCCCAAAGCGCGCGAGGATCTCGCGATGCTCGGCCATGGAAGAGACTTCCCAGGCTTTCAGGAAGCCCCTCTTCCTCGGGAAATCGTACAACCTCTCCTTCCGGAGGGTTACCTGCTTCCGAAGCTCGGTATTGGGCGAAACTGAGAGATAGACCTCGTGGAAGGCCACGTTGGCGGCATAGTAGGCGTCGAAGTCGTCACGGCCGAGGGCTTCATCCATCCCGACAATGTGGGCTTTCATATTAATTATGTCTTTATCGCAGGGCTGGAACGAACGCGCCGCCGCTGACTCAAGCGCTCCTATGATCTCGTAGACGTCGCGGATTGTCGGAAGGTCGAGTACGCGCACCTTCACGCCTCGGCGGGGAAGGACAGTGACAAAGCCCTCCGTCTCGAGCCTGATGAGGGCATCGCGGAGCGG
>JBMOIK010000292.1:0-5544 GCA_049317365.1 Rectinemataceae bacterium
CCACGTCGGTAGCCTACTTGAAATAGCGGTTGAGAAGTCCGCGGAAGGCCGCGCCGTGGCGGGCCTCGTCCTTGCACATCTCGTGGACAGTGTCGTGGATCGCGTCGTAGCCGAGTTCCTTGGCACGCTTGGCGATCTTGAGCTTGCCCTCGCAGGCGCCAAACTCGGCGTCGGCACGGAGCATCAGGTTGGTCTTGGTATCGGCGTGGACGACCTCGCCCAGGAGTTCGGCGAAGCGGGAAGCATGGTCGGCTTCCTCGAAGGCAATGCGCTTGTAGGCTTCGGCCACTTCGGGATAGCCCTCGCGGTCGGCCTGGCGGCTCATGGCGAGGTACATTCCGACTTCGGTGCACTCACCGGCAAAGTTCATCTTGAGGCCCTCGACCACTTCGGCGTCGAGACCCTTGGCCACGCCGATGCGGTGCTCGTCAGCCCAGGCAGCGGTGTTGGCTCCCTTCTTTTCGGTAAACTTGTCCTTTGGGGCCTTGCACTGGGGGCAGGCCGCAGGCGCCTCTTCGCCGATGAACACATAGCCGCAGACTGAGCAGATGAAGGTTTTCATGAAAGCTCCTCTAGGTATGGATGGGAATTGTACAAAGTACAAGTCTGGTATAATTTCAAACAATGAGAATGTCAAGGCCCTTTTAGGATCATCAAACCACTACTGCGAGAAAAGCCAGACCCTCCGGAGCGGCAGCCCTTCACCACCGCCCGGAGGGCCTGGGAATTTGCAGCTACAGCTTGAAAAGTACACCTATATACGAGGCGCTGAGCCCTCCCTCGAGGTTGATGGCCAGGTTCTTCGAAAGGAAATAGCTCGAGCCTCCTATCGAACTGAGGTTTGGCGAAGGGAGGATGGCGATCCCGATACCTATATAACTGTCGAGATTGGACAGCCAACGGACTTTTTCAGGGAGTTCCAGCGAACTCCAGGCGAAGTGGACAGTTCCCAGCACTCCTGCCGAAATGTCGACCCTGCCAACTCCCAGGGCCAGTCCAGCCCTGCCGGCCGCGCCGTAGGTAAAGGGAAGTCTCTCGTCGATCGTGAATGTTCCTATGACATACTCGATTCCCCCTCCCACGCCTACTCCCGTCGCGTAACCCAGGCCCAGGCCGGCGTTGGCGATGAGGGAGTTCGGGGGGGTGAGCATGCCCTTGATGGCATAGGACTCACCGAAGGCGAGGAAGGAACCCAGGGCCAGAACGATCGCGAAAACAGTGAATCTCTTGTGCATGAATACCTCCGTTCAGGATAGAATTCAAATCGCAGTGAAGGTACGGAAAGCGAAACCCACAGTCCACTCGAGAATGTGGAGAAGGGCTAGGGAACGTTCCCAATTCTGCTTGCGCACTTCAGAAAGCCATGCTACACTTTCTTTGGGAACGTTCCCAATCATGGCACGAAAGCAAAGCATCAGCATCATCGAAGTCGCCCGCCTCGCCGGGGTCTCGAAAAGCACGGTCTCGCGGGTAGTCTCGGATCGTGGAGGATCGGTGAGTTCCAAGGCCGAGGACCTTGTAAACAAGGCCATCGAGGAGCTGGGATACACACGCAACCATCACGCTTCCGGCCTCCGGACCCAGCGCAGCTGGATGATCCTGGTCATGGTGCCGGACATCGCCAACTCCTTCTGGGCCGAGATCGCGCGAACCGCCCAGGACGGGCTCGAGGCCGGTGGCTATTCGGTGGTCATCGGCAACACCGACTGGAGCGAGCAGCGCCAGGAGCGCTATTACGGACTCGCCCGCTCCGGGCGCTTCGACGGGCTCATCCTGAACAGCGTCACCGACGACCTGGATGCCATCAAGAACATGGGTATTCCCACGGTCCTCCTCGGCGAACGGGTCGAGGCGCAGGACATCGACACGGTCGGAACCGATACCCGGGCCGCGACCCGCATCGCCCTCGACTTCCTGTGGGCGCGCGGGCACAGGCGCATCGCGATAGCGACGAACGAGCACGGAAGCGAGCGCTTCCTTTCGCTCAGGCTCCGGACCTACGAGGACTTCCTTTCGGAAAAAGGCGTCGCGGTCGACCGTGACCTGGTCTTCCGCCTCAATCTCTCGGAGGAGGGCGGGAAGGAACTCGCGAAGGCCCTCCTTTCCCTTCCGGACTGGAAGGAGCGGATCGACGCCGTCTTCTGCGGGAACGATGTCATCGCAATTGCGACGATCGAGGCGCTCACCGCTGCGGGCGTCGCTGTCGGATCGGACATCTCGATAATCGGAATGGACGACATACCTGCGGCGGCCCACTCGCGGCCAGCCCTGACAACGGTGAGGAAGATGCGGACGCTGACAGGGAAGGCCGCAGCCCAGCTCCTCCTCGCACGCATAGCCGATCCAGGCAGGCCCACCGAAAAAAGGCTGTTTCCCGGCGAACTCGTCACGCGGGCAAGCGTGGCGGAAAGGCGTATCGACACATGAAGACAAGAAAGCAGGCCCTCGCAGACCGAGCGGCTCTCGAGTCCAAGGCGGCAGGAAGCCTTATCGGCCTGGCTGTGGGCGACGCCCTCGGCGATCTCGGCCGGAGCCAGGAGCATCGCGCCCGCTACGGCATCGTCACGAACCTCTATGCTGATGCCAGGAGTACTGACGATACGGAGTTCGGGGTCCTCACCGCGAAGGCCCTCCTCGATTCGGACGGGATGCTTACGCCTGAGTCAACTGCCGCCACCTGGCGGAAATACGTCCTCGACCGGGGCGGAGCGAAAAAGCGCGCGGGAAGGCCACTCTACGGCGCCCTCGCCAACCTGGCCCGCGGCATCGAGCCGCCCTTGTCAGGCAGGCACAACATCATGAACGTCGATGACGGTGCTGCGATGCGGGCGAGCCCCCACGGGATACTCCGCGCGGGCGACCCCGAAGGCGCGGCGCGTCTGGCCGCCATCGACGCCTGCGTGAGCCACGACATGGACGGCATCTGGGCGGCAGAGGCCATAGCGGCGAGTGTCGCCGTAGCCATGGCCGACGGCAGCCCGGACGAGATCGTCGCAGCGGGCCGCGCGAGGATGCCCCCCGGGTCCTGGCTGGCCACGGCGATGGACAGGGCCATGGCCATCTGCGACGCGATGGGCGACATCGAGATCGCCTACGAGGAACTCCATACGAGCCTGTGGACGCCCGAGCACGCAACTGCCCCCGAGGCCATCCCCCAGGCCTACGCCATTTTCCGGCTCACGAAAGGCGACTTCCGGCGCGGTCTCCTGTGGAGCGCGAATTTCGGCCGGGACGCCGACACGATCTCGGGCCTTGTGTGTTCGCTTGCAGGAAGCCTCCACGGGCTTTCCGCCTTTCCCGACAGCTGGGTAGCCCAGGTCCGGAAGCCCTCCGGTGTCTGCCTCGAGTTCGCGCGGGACGAGGACATGCTCGACCTGGCGAGGGACCTCGTCGCCCTGTCGTACAGGAGCGCCTAGCACCATGTCCAGAGAGGCGACGCTGCCAGGGAAGATCAGGCAGGATGCGGTCCTCTACATCCTCCTGGCGCCAGCCCTCATCTATTTCCTCGTGTTCCACATCCTGCCGATGGCAGGGATGTCCATAGCCTTCCAGGACTTCAGGCTCTTCGGCAAGAGCCGTTTCGTGGGGCTCAAGCACTTCGTCATCCTCTTCTCCTCGCCGGGTTTCTTCACAGTACTGACCAATACCCTCATATTAAGTACTATGAAGATAATCCTCTTCTTCCCCCTGCCCCTTGTCTTTGCCCTCATGGTCAACGAGCTCAGGGCCATGGCGCTGCGCCGCTTCGTCCAGTCTGTGGCCTACCTTCCGCATTTCCTGTCCTGGGTCGTCATCGCCGGCGTCTGGATCGCCTTCCTCTCCCCGACGACGGGAGGGGCCAACCAGATCCTGGCTCTCGCGGGCCAGAAACCGGTCGACTTCATGACAAGCAAGGACCACATCAGATGGGTCCTCTTCTTCTCGGAGACCTAGCGGAGCATCGGCTGGGATTCCATCATCTACCTGGCAGCCCTCATGCGCATCAGCCCCAGCCTCTACGAATCGGCCGACATGGACGGTGCGACGGCGCTGCAGAAGATGCGCTTCATCACCCTGCCCGAGCTGGTGCCGACCATGGTGACTGTCTTCATCCTGAACCTCGGCTTCTTCATGAACGCTGGCTTCGACCAGGTCTACAACATGATGAACGACTCCGTCATCTCGAAGATCGACATACTCGATACCTTCGTGTACCGGATAGGCCTCGTGAACATGCAATACTCCTTCTCGACCGCGGCCAGCCTCTTCAAGGGAGTCATCGGACTCGCCCTGATACTCTCCACCCACCGGATGGCCACGCGCGTCACGGGAAAGGGGCTCTGGTAATGGCTTCAAGGGTGAGACCACCGCTCGGCGACAGGTTCCTCCACGCCGCCATCGGCTTGATCCTCCTGGGGATCTGCGCCGCCGTCCTTGTCCCCCTCCTCAACCTCCTGGCCCTCTCCCTGTCCGACACACGGCGGGTCTCGGAGCTTTCCGGGCTCGATATCCTGCCCAAGGGCCTTTCGCTCATAGTCTACAAGGTCCTCGCCGCCAACCAGTACTTCATCAGGAGCATACTCAACTCGGTCTTCATCACGGCTGTCGGCACTGCGCTCAACCTTGGAATCACCTCGATGGCGGCCTACGCGCTGACGCGGCCCACCCTGCCCGGCCGTCGCTTTTTCATGCTCCTCGTCATAGTCATAATGGTCTTCGAGCCCGGCATCGTGCCAGAATACCTCGTCATGAAGCGGGTCGGCCTCCTCGGCAGCCTCTGGATCCTCATCCTCTACAAGACCGTCAACGTATACTACCTCATAATACTGATGCGATTCTTCGAGGATGTCCCCCTCTCCCTCATCGACGCCGCACGCGTCGACGGCGCAGGCCACTGGATGATCTTCAGGCGCGTCATGCTGCCCCTGTCGAAGTCGGCCATCGCGACCCTGGGACTCTTCTACGGGGTCATGCACTGGAACGAGTATTTCCGCGCGAGCATCTACATCACCGAGCCGTCGAAATATCCCCTCCAGGTCATCCTCAGGCAGTTCGTCGTGCTCGACGACACCTCGGCCCTCATCGGAGCCGGAACCCTTTATAGCTACGACGAAGCCGCCCGGCTGAGCTACGCGGCGCTCCGTGCCGGCACCATCATCGTGGCCATCATACCAGTGCTCATGCTCTACCCCCTGATCCTGAAGTACTACACTCGCGGGGTCATGGAGGGCGGGCTGAAGGAATAGCAAGGAGGCATATCGTGAAGATGCGTAGGCTCGCGATCTGGGCGCTGACGGCGCTCATGATTCTCGGTACCTTGGGATCGGCCATGGCCCAGCCCAAGGTGCGATTCGTGATGAAGGACCTCGATGCCGACCCCAATGTCGATGCCTTCATGGCCCTCATCGAAAAGGGGATGGCTGCGGCGGGGACACCGGTGGACATCGAGATCATCAAGACCCCCGCCGGCAACTATGCCGAAAAGGTCGGCCTGATGGTGCTTTCCGGCGACACCCCGGACCTGATCTATTTCCAGGGCGGCGACGACAAGCTCGCCATCCAGGG
>JBMOIK010000293.1:0-5540 GCA_049317365.1 Rectinemataceae bacterium
CTGGCGGATGGAACTCCCGACGCAGTCCGTGCCGGTGTCGCCGCCGCCGATCACCACGACGTCCTTGCCCCTGGCCGAGATCGTGGCTTCGGGCACCCCGGAAAGGAAGCGCCTCGTCGAGCTGCCCAGGAACTCGAGGGCGAAGTGCACGCCAGGAGCGTCACGGCCAGGTATCGACAGGTCGCGGGGCTTGGCAGCCCCCCCGGCCAGGACGACCGCGTCGTGCCTGGCCAGCAATTCCGCGGCGGGCAGTGTGGTACCCACCTCGACGCCTGAGACAAAATGCACTCCCTCCGCTTCCATGAGCGCGAGGCGGCGGGATACGATTTCCTTGTCGAGCTTCATGTTGGGAATGCCAAACATAAGGAGGCCGCCGGGTCGCTCGGCCCGCTCGTAGACGGTCACCTCGTGCCCGGCCTGGTTGAGCTGGTCGGCGCAGGCAAGCCCGGCGGGACCGGAACCAATTATGGCGACTTTTTTCCCGCTCCGACGTGCCGGTGGAGTGGGCTGGAGCCAGCCCTCCTTCCAGCCCCGGTCGATGATGGACAGTTCGTCATGCTTGATGGCGACCGCAGGCATATCCATGCTCCCCATCGTGCAGGCGCCCTCGCAGGGGGCCGGGCAGACCCTTCCGGTGAACTCCGGGAAGTTGTTGGTCAGCCGCAGGCGCTCGAGGGCCTCCTTCCAGCGTCCTCGCCAGACCAGGTCATTCCATTCGGGGATCAGGTTGTTGATGGGGCAGCCGGAGACCGCTCCCTCATACAGGATACCCGAGTGGCAGAACGGCGTGCCGCAGTCCATGCAGCGCGCGGCCTGGTTGCGATGCTCCTCCTCCGTCGAGGCAGAGCCGTGGAATTCCTTCCAGTCGGTGATCCGCGTCCGTACCTCACGGTCGGCGGGAAGGACGCGCTCGTATTCCATGAAACCGCTGGGCTTGGCCATGATTGTGTCCTTCCCTCAGTTGCCCGACACGCGGGCGAGATCGTGGTTGTTGGCCTCGAAGGCAGCCATCAGTGCTTCCTTCCCGTCCAGGCCGCCCTTCCGGGCTGCCTCGATGGCGTCGCGCATTCGGCGGTAATCGCGGGGCATGACCTTGACAAAACGCCGCAGGGCTCCGGCCCAGCCGGCGACTATCCGCTTGCCCAGGGAGCTTCCGGTGAGCCTGACGTGACGCTCGATGAGGGCCCGGAGCGCGGCGATCTCCGCAGGGTCGCTGAGCTCCTCGATGTCGGCCATCTCGGTATTCAGCCTCGAGGGGAAATTGCCGTCCGCGTCGTGGACATAGGCGACTCCCCCCGACATGCCGGCAGCGAAGTTCCTCCCGGTCTTTCCGAGGACGATGACGGTGCCACCCGTCATGTACTCGCAGGCATGGTCGCCCACACCCTCCACGACGGCGGAAAGCCCTGAGTTGCGCACGCAGAAACGCTCGCCTGCCATGCCGCGGACAAAGGCCTCGCCCGAGGTCGCCCCATAGAAGCCGACATTCCCGATTATGATGTTCTCCTCGGGCTTGAAGGCGGCGCTGGCGGGCGGATAGACGACGATCCTGCCGCCAGAGAGGCCCTTGCCGATGTGGTCGTTGGAATCGCCCTCGATGCTGAGGGTCACACCGCGTGGAAGGAAGGCCCCGAAGGAGAGCCCCGCAGAGCCCACGAATTTAAGGTTGATGGTGTCGTCGGGCAGTCCTGCCGCGCCATAGCGCCTGGTGATCTCCGCGCCGAGGATGGTGCCGACCACGCGGTTGGCGTTGCGGATCGGCAGCGTTACGGTCACCTTTTCACCGCGCTCGAGGGCCGGTTCGCAGAGCCTGATGATGACGCGGCGGTCCAGGGAGCTGTCGAGGCCGTGGTCCTGGCTCCCCGACTGGTGGCGGCCCCAGCTGTCAGGCACATCGGGACGGTGGAAGATCTTCGAGTAGTCGAGGGTCCTGGCCTTCGCATTGCCGGCAATTGGGTCCATTTCGAGGAGGTCGGTCCGTCCCACCATGTCCTCGAGCTTCCTGAAGCCCAGGCGCGCCATGTGCTCGCGGAGATCCTGGGCGATAAAGCGCATGAAGTTCATCACATGCTCGGGCTTGCCGGTGAATTTCGCCCGTAGCTCCGGATTCTGGGTGGCGATGCCGGCGGGACAGGTGTCGAGGTTGCAGACGCGCATCATCACGCAGCCCATGGCGACCAGGGGTGCGGTGGCAAAGCCGAATTCCTCGGCCCCGAGGAGGGCTGCGATGGCCACGTCGCGGCCGGTCATCAACTTGCCGTCGGTCTCCACCACGATGCGCGAGCGCAGGTTGTTGAGGAGGAGGGTCTGGTGGGTCTCGGCGAGGCCGAGTTCCCAGGGCAGGCCCGCGTGGCGGAGCGAGGTCCTGGGCGAGGCGCCCGTGCCACCGTCGTAGCCGGAGATGAGGATGACGTCGGCACGGGCCTTGGCGACACCGGCGGCGATCGTACCAACTCCCACTTCCGACACGAGTTTGACGGAGATCCTCGCCTCGGGATTGGCGCACTTGAGGTCGTGGATGAGCTCGGAGAGGTCCTCGATCGAGTAGATGTCGTGGTGGGGCGGGGGCGAGATGAGCCCGACGCCGGGGGTGGAGCCGCGGCACTCCGCGATCCAGGGGTAGACCTTGCGGCCGGGAAGCTGGCCTCCCTCGCCGGGCTTGGCTCCCTGGGCCATCTTGATCTGGATCTCCTTCGCGCTCACCAGGTACTCGCTGGTGACGCCGAAACGGCCCGAGGCCACCTGCTTGATGGCGCTGCAACGCGAGTCACCGGAGGCATCGGGCAGGTAGCGGGCGGGATCCTCACCGCCCTCTCCGGTGTTGCTCTTTCCACCGAGGCGGTTCATCGCAATTGCCATGGTCTCGTGGGCTTCCTGGCTGATGGAGCCGAAGGACATGGCCCCCGTCTTGAAGCGCCTGACGATGGACTCGACCGGTTCGACCTCGTCGATGGGCACGCCCTCGGCCTTCCTGAAGGCCATCATGCCGCGGAGGGTGCAGTTCCGCAGCGACTCCTCGTCTATGAGGTGCGTGAAATCCTTGAATGCCTTGTAGTCCCCGCTCCTGCAGGCTACCTGGAGGCGGTGGATGGTCTCGGGGCCGTAGAGGTGCTGTTCGCCGTCCTTCCTCCACTGCCAGTCGCCGCCCGAGGGAAGACTCCGTGACTGGGGACCTGAGTCCAGGAAAGCGGCGCGGTGCCTCGCCTCCACCTCCATGGCTATCTCTGAAAGACCTATGCCACCGACGCGGGAGGGGGTGCCGGTAAAATATCTATCAATTAGCTCTTTCGACAGGCCCACGGCCTCGAAGATCTGCGCGCCCTGGTAGCTCTGGACCGTCGAGATGCCCATCTTGGACATGACCTTGATGAGGCCCTTGGAGACGGCCTTCTTGTAGTTGGCGATGGCTTTTTCGCGTTCGATGCCGACCAGGAGGCCCGAAGCGATCATGTCGTCCATCGCGTTGAAGACCAGGTAGGGGTTGATGGCCGAGACTCCGTAGCCAATGAGCATCGCGAAGTGGTGGATCTCGCGCGGCTCCCCCGATTCAAGGACAATGGACACGCGGGTCCTTGTCTCGTTGCGGATCATGTGGTGGTGGAGGCCCGAGAGCGCCAGGAGCGCGGGGATGGGCGCCTTGTCCGGGTCGACACCGCGGTCCGAAAGGATGAGGATGTTGATGCCCTCGGCGAAGGCCTTGTCGGCAGTCGCGCAGACGGCGTCCATCGCCTCCTCGATGCCCTTTCCGTCCTTGCCCACCTCGTAGAGGATGGGGATCGTCATGGCCCTGAATCCCTCGAGGCCGATATGCCTGAGCCTGGACAGCTCCTCGTTGTCGATGAAGGGGCTTTCGAGCTTGAGCTGCCGCGCGGCCATCGGGGTCGGATGGATGAGGTCGCCCTCGGAGCCGATGAAGGTCTCAGGCCCTATGACAAGCTCCTCGCGGATCGAGTCGATGGGCGGGTTGGTGACCTGAGCGAAGAGCTGCTTGAAATAATTGTACAGGAGCTGGGGCCTGTCGGACATGACGGCCAGGGGGGCATCGTTGCCCATCGAGCCGATGGAGTCGATCCCGTCCTTGAGCATTGGTATGAGTATGAGGCGGAGGTCCTCCCAGGTATAGCCGAAGGCCTTCTCCCTGTGGAGGACAGACCCGTGGTCCAGCGGGGTCGGGTGCGGGGCCGCCGGCAGGTCATCGAGGGTTATCAGGTTCGCGTCGAGCCACTCGCGGTAGGGTTTCTCGCAGGCTATGCTTTCCTTGAGCTCCTCGTCCTCGATGATGCGTCCCTGGACCGTGTCGATGAGGAGCATGCGGCCCGGCTGGAGCCTTTCCTTCCGCACGATCCGGTCGGCGGGAATGTCCAGGACACCGACCTCCGAGGCCATGATGACGGTATCGTCGAGGGTGACGTAGTAGCGCGCGGGCCTGAGGCCGTTGCGGTCCAGGACGGCGCCGACCTGGGTGCCGTCGGTGAAGGCCATCGCAGCAGGCCCGTCCCAGGGTTCCATCAGGCAGGCGTGGTACTCGTAGAAGGCCTTCTTCTCGTCGCTCATCGACTCGTGGCCCGACCAGGGCTCGGGAATCATCATCATCATCGCGTGGGCGATGGGCCTGCCGGTGAGCATGAGGAACTCGAGGCAGTTGTCGAACATCGCGGAGTCCGAGCCCTCGGGGTTGATGATCGGGGTGACGTCCGACATGCCGGGACCGAAGAGGTCGGTCTCGATGAGGGACTCGCGCGCGTGCATCCAGTTGATGTTGCCCCGCAGCGTGTTGATCTCGCCGTTGTGGATGATGTAGCGGTAGGGATGGGCCCTGATCCAGGTGGGAAAGGTGTTGGTGCTGAAGCGTGAATGTACCAATGCCAATGAACTTTCGAAGGCCGGGTGCTCGAGGTCCAGGAAGAAGGGCCCGACCTGCTCGGAGGTGAGCATGCCCTTGTAGACGATGGTCCTGCAGGACAGGCTCGCGAAGTACATGTAGTCGGGGTCCGCCTCTTCCTTTTCAAGGACCAGCCGCTCGACCTTCTTGCGGATGACGTAGAGCCTGCGCTCGAAATCAAGCTCGGTGGCCAGGCCCTCGGTCCTGCCGACGAAGAGCTGGCTGATGACCGGCATGACACTGCGCGAGACATTGCCCAGGGAGGAGAGGTCGACAGGAACGTCACGCCAGCCCAGGACGGGAAGCCCGGCTTTTATTACCGAGTCCTCGATCTGGCCCTTGCACGAGGCGCGGAAGCCTGAGTCGCGGGGCAGGAAGGCCATGCCGACCGCATAGCGTCCGGCAGCGGGGAGTGCTATCCCGGCTTCGGGGCAGACCTCCGTGAAGAAGCGGTGCGGTATCTGGGTCAGGATGCCTGCCCCGTCACCGGAATTCCACTCGTAGCCCGCGCCGCCGCGATGACGCAGGTTGTGGAGAATGGTCAGCGATTGGCTGACGATCTGGTGCGAGGCCCGTCCCTTCACATTTACGACAAACCCGATGCCACAGGCATCGTGTTCGTTCGCGGGGTCATAGAGCCCCTGGGCAGCGGGGTAGC
>JBMOIK010000294.1:0-5534 GCA_049317365.1 Rectinemataceae bacterium
TACCCTGCGAGAGGATTACTTGAGCTTGAGTGCCGCTTCGATCTCGGCTGCGTACTGCTGCGGGGTGATCTGCCCGAGCACCATGGAGTTGCAGAACTTCTCGACGACCGATGAGTACTCGCGGACCCAGAAGGCATGGCCCTCGGGATACAGGGTCTGCTGGCCATGGAGGGCGGCGAACCTCTTGAGCTCGGCGCCGGGGATGTCGAAATCGGTAAGCTTGAATTCCTTGTTGACAGGGAAGAGGCCCTGGGAGACGAATTCGGCTACGATTTCCTTGTTGAAAACGAGCTCCTTGACGAAGGCCGCAGCCTCCTTCGGATGCTTGGTCCAGGCGGTGATGCCGATGGCATCGCCATAGATCGGGCTGGCCATCGCGAGCTTGCCATTGCCACCCATGCTGGGCCACTCCATGATGCCGACCTTGTCCTCGCCCAGTGCGTTTACATAGACGGAATAGAGGGCGGGAAAGAGGGGGATGATCGCGCATTTCTCGGCAGTGAACTGTCCCCAGAGGTCATTGATGGAAATCGTGTTGCCGCCCTCGACGAAGTAGCCGGCGTCATAGAAGGCCTTCCAGTCCTTGCAGAACTTGTCGAAGACCTTGTTGTAGATCGGCTTCTTCCCATAGTAGGGGATGACGTCGGAAATCTTGTCGACATAGGAGGGGAAGGAGAAGCTGTGCCACCAGTCGGCGAAGATGCCTTCCTTGTTGGCGTAGCCGAAGGGAGCAAAGCCGGCGGCCTTGAGCTTCTTGCAGACATCGAGGAACTGCGCGTAGGTCCACTTGGCAGGGAACTTGGACCAGTCGATTCCGGCCTTCGTCATCATTTCCTTGTTGTAGGCGATGGCGATGTAGTTGTTGCCAGTGGCCGTGCCGTAGACATTTCCTGTCTTGACGTCGGTGCAGCTGTCAAGGAGGAGAAGCTTTGCGAGCTCGGCCTTGGTGAAGAGGTTCCCCTTGTTGAGCGGGTAATGGAGACCCTGCATGCCTCCGGTGACGATGTCGGCCAGACCCGTCCAATTGAACACCAAGTCGGGTCCGGACTGCGACATCGCGCTTGCGGTGAGGAGCTCGCGGAAACCAGCATCGCCCTTGGAGACGATGTCGACCGTGATGTTGTCCCTGGCCTTGAGGATGTCGGCTGCTTTCTGCATGGTCACAAGAAGGGCGCTGTCCTTCTCGTAGACCGTCCAATACTCGATGGTTACCGGCGGATTCTTCGACTGCGCGGGCAGCGCGACCGCCAGAGCGCAGAGAGCGATAAGAATGAGACCCAGTTTCTTCAGCATGCCCTAACTCCTTTTGGAAAACATCTTTCTGCCTGGCCCGGACCTATGCCCGGCCTTTGGAGCCACCCTCCAGAGTAAACGTTTTCTCTATGTATGAAATATCACCGCTTTTCCGAATCTGTCAAGGGAAAAAGTCGGGAGAGGCCTCAGCAAAAGTGCTTCCGGACAAGTCCCACGAATTTTTTGACATGCGAAGGAGTGCCCGAGCAGGTCCGGACATCCTTCAGGATGATCTCAGTTGTGTTGTTCCGGGTGGCCCTCGCCACCTCTGCCAGGTCCCGCTCCATCAGCTCGCGGTCGAAACCCATGCACAGGACGGGATTGGGCTTCCACGACAGGATGGCGCGATCGCCGATCGCTTCGGCCGCCAATGGGACGCTGGACCAGGGACTCACGCTGAGTCTCCTGATGTTCGGAATCTCCCTGAAGATGGATTCGTATCGGGCATCCAGGGGCTCGCAGCAGCCATAGCAGGCAAGGCCGAAACGGTTGAGTCCCCGTTTCTGGTACTGGAGGGCAAAATCCTCGAACATGGAAGTGGACACATTGCTGAACTCCTGCGAGTCGGCAAAGCCCCAGAGCTCCGAGATCGCGAGATGCCGGGGATCGAGACGTCGGTTCGTATAGCCCAGCCCCCCCGAACCCGTATAGATATTCGTGTGGTTGTCGAAAAGAAGTCCCTTTGCCTCGAGCCGGTCGAGCAGGCGTACCTTGCTCGCCGACATGTGGTCCATCACGCGATGCAGCATTTCCGGATTGTCGTAGAGATCGAGCATCAGCTCCGACATCCCACGCAGGTGGACCAGATCGATGAGGAGACTCTGCACAAGTGCGCAGTAGGGGATCACGAGCTGGAGTTCGAGGAATCCGCCGAGGGCCGACTCGTATTTCCCGCGCAGGCGCCGGGTTTCCTCCTGGTCGGGAATGAAATCCACTTCGTGCGCGAGCAGCTTCTCCAGATTGGCTTCGTCGGAGAGGTAATTGTCAAGATGATAGGCACCCTTGCCCACGGCCTTGGCCTCGATATCGATGCCCCAGGCGTTCTTCTGCACGGCATCTCCATAGAGATAGCCAGTGTACTCCCCGGGCATGTCGAAGCGCAGCAGGGGCTCGTAGACGAAGTCGTCGTCGAAGTGCGTGTGCTGGTAGATCTGCTGGCGCAGCCTCCGTTCGAGTGTCCGCAGCTCCGCGTCCTCGCTCTGGATGGCCGACTCTGGCAGCAGCTCGAGCCAGCCGCCGTCCTCGTCGATGCACACCCACAGGAGGGCTCCACCTTCCCCATGGAGCTCGTTGTGGTCTGCCCACTTCCGGCGCTTCCTCGCATTGTCAGGCAGCGCCGCAATGCCCGCCAGCTCACGGGCGAGCCCCCTGACGATGCCTTCCTGTTCGGAGTAATTCATATTTTTCTCTCCTAATAGGTATATGTTCGGGCCGCGGCGGCGAAGCGTGCGATGTTTCCCCCGGGAGCCGCGAAGAAATGGTCGCAGGCGCTCAGGATATAGCCCCCGTCCTGGCCATAGAGACCAAAGAGGCGCTCGACCTCACGGTCTATCATTGCCGCGTCTCCGCGCTCGAGGATGTTGTTCTGGTCCATGCCCCCGATGAGTGCGAGCGTCGGGTGCAGGTCCGAGTAGACCTGCCGGGCCGTAGCGTCCGTGTCGATGTCTCCGCCCACTCCCGTCGGGGACAGGGTTTCGGAGGCGTCACAGTGGTTGTCCCTGACAAGGTGGGTGATGCGGCTCATGCCCCCGCAGGTGTGATATACGGTTTTGAAGCCCAGGGCATGCAGGGCATCGTGCTGCACGCGATCGTAGGGGAGGCAGAATTCCTCGTGGATGGCGGGAGATATGAGGGTATTGGAAGCCGCGCCGCCCCCGGTCTCGATGAGGTCGAAGGGCATGCCCGGAAGGCTCTCCTCGATGTAGCGGAGCTTTTCCGCCTGCAGGACTGCGAGCAGCTCGTGAACGAAGTCTGGCCTGTCAAAGGTCGCCATTATGAGATTCTCCGCTCCGTAGAGCTCGCAGGCATCCTGCCAGCAGCCCCCCTGGAAGCCGCAGAGAAAGGTACGGAGGATGCCGCCATCCCCGAGCTCGGCGTGGACCTTCCTGGCCTTGTCCCTATCGAGAAGCGGCACGGGCCGGTATTTCCGGACAAGTTCGAGTTCGGCCTCGCCCTTGATGAGGTGCTCGCTGACCCAGGTGGTAATCGCGTTGCGACCCTGCTGGTAGCGCAGCGTTCCTCCCGGAGTCTCTATGGTATGGTCTATGCGAATATAGCCATCGGCCGGCGAGGTCACCGAGGACAGTCGCCAGTCGGGCGAAGGCATTTCGAGGGTTTCGAAGAAGGTAATGGAAGCATCGAGGCCGCAAACGCGGTTGGCTTCGATGTCGGAGACGCCTCCCATGTGCGTGGCCAGGTGGTAAGGCTGCCATTGGTGGATGGTCACCGGAAGGCGGTCGGGCTTCTCGCGGTTCAAGGCGAGCACCATGCGTTCCTTCGAGGTCATGCATCCTCCCCGGCGGAAGGCCAGGTTGGCCCGGCGGCCCTGCCGATGCTATACAAGCAATTCATATGATTGTATCTCCCCGCCTCCGATTTCAATTTCCAGCATATGGCCCTTGAGCTGCCGCGCCTCGATGAAATGCTCGTCGAGCCCCACGCTGTTTGCCGAGACCACGGCTTCCGGCAGCCTGAGCGCAAAGCGCCTTGTCTCGCCGGCTATGCTGTAGATCCTGAACACGAGGCGCCCTCCCCTTTCGCCTAGCTTGAGGGCGGAGAGGCGGACACAGTCCGGAAGGGCGCTGACAAAGGAGAGGGCATTGACGGCAACCGCCACGGCACCCTCTGTCTTCCTGAGCTGGCGGGGCAGGACATGATGCTGCTTGCGGTCGACCTTGGCAAAGGTTCCGGCTTCGAGAAAACCGCCCTGGTGGTAGATCGCAGCGTATTCGAAATGCTGCGGGCCCTTGCACTGGGCTCCTGGCGTGGGCAGGTTCCAGCCGCCATTGCCCTTGCGCGTGAAAAGGTCGGGACGCGAAAGCCATCCGACACAGCGCAGCAGGGTCAGGCGGATCCAGGTCTGTCCACCCTGGTCGAGGCTTTCGTACTCGTTGGTCGAATCACTGGCGATGGAAACGCCGTGCTCCGCATTGCCTGCGTGGACAAAGCCATGGGTCGGATGGCTGTTCTGCGGATACTCGACCCACGAGGCTGGAACGGGGAGCGTGACCGGGCGGCTGGTGACGGCAAAGGCTGTTGAACCCGAGCAGGCAGTAGCCAGTACGCCGGAGGGGAATTCCACCTGAAGGCGGTGATCCTTGGCATTGTTATCGATTTCAAGGGAGAAATCGATGCGGGCGATCCCTGGGTAGAGACGGACGGCGATGCACAGCGGACAGTCGACAAGCCTTGGGGAACGGGTCTTCCGGTCCTCGTCGAGCCCCTCGGGCAGGAATATGCTGCCATCAACCGTGAGTTCCTCATACAGGCCATTCCGCCCCGAATCGCGGCAGGCCACCTTCGAGGGATCGAGCCCATGAGGCCTGTCGTCCTCGATCCAGGAATAGGTGTATTCGTCACCGGCATCGGCACTGTCGCAGACCCTTCCCACGCCGCTGTGCCGGCACCCGGTCGCCTTGTCTTCCACGGTGAAGCTAGCGTCGGAGGGGCAGTATTCGACCACGAAGAATTCGTTTTCGATGCGATCATTGCCGGGGCGTCCCGAAAGTCCACGAACTGCCTGGGAGCGGCTGAGGCGCAGCACATGGAGCCCGTAGTCGAAGCCCGGAAGCAAGAGCCCGACGCGGCAGCGATTGACCTTGTAGACCTCGGGAAGGGTCTGGTCCTGGAGGTCCATGTGATAGGCCTTCGCGGCCCGGATCAGCGCGCAGGGAATGTCGCGGCCGTACTGGTCGACAGCGGCGACAGCCAGGGGAAGATCGGGATGGGCGAGGCCCGCCTCGTAGTCCTCGATCATGGACTTGGCGAAATTGACCTTGTTGACCAATACCGCGTCAAAGTCAACATCGAATTCCTGGTAATTGGGAAGACTGTCCTGGCTGTTCTCGAAGTAGAGCATCTGGGCATCGCAGGGTCCCCGCGCGGGCCCGGGGGAGGGCCCAGGCACGGGCTGGAGCACAGTCTCGAGCCCCTTGAAAATGTCGTCGCCCAGCGTTGCCTGCAACTGGTCGATGCAGTCGTAGCGCTGCAGCATCTCCGCATGCACCGCATCGACGCTGCAG
>JBMOIK010000295.1:0-5530 GCA_049317365.1 Rectinemataceae bacterium
TCATCATTGGTACCTTCGTGCGGAAATGCCCAGCAGTATGCCGACTGCCATCATGACGGTGAGGAGGGAAGAGCCCCCGTACGAGAGGAAGAACAGGGGGATTCCGGTTATCGGCATTATGCCCATCGCCATGCCCGCGTTGATCATGAAGTGGAAGAATATCATTCCCATTATGCCGCCGGTAACGTAGCGGGAGAAACTGTCGCGGGCGGTCCTCATGATGGCAACGCAGCGCGAGAGAAGGAGCCAGAAGAGGCCGAAGACGAGCACTCCTCCGAGGAAGCCCCACTCCTCGGCCACGATCGAGAAGATGAAGTCGGTGCTCTGCTGGGGGATGTACTTGTTGTGACTCTGGGGGCCGAGGAGGAATCCACGGCCGGAGAAGCCCCCGGAACCGATCGCGGTGATCGACTGGAGTATGTTCCATCCTGAACCCCGGGGATCGATGCTCGGGTCGAGGAACACGATGAGCCGCATGACCTGGTATTCCTTGAGGACCTTGTGCGCAAGGAGGGAGAACCCCATGCCGACGGACAGGGCGATGGATATCCAGGAAATCCAGTAATAGTATCGCTTCTTGAACGAGATGAAGCCCCAGGAGGCGATGGCTGCGATTATGGCGATCACGAGGAGGACCAGAAGGTCATAGGGTTCGCGGTAGAAGACGAAGAGAAAGGAGCTTGGCTTGGCGAGTATGTACTTTTCCCAGAGCGGCAGGATCGTGAAGCCCATGGTGAGGCTGCCGGCGACGGCGAGGAACAGGAGGTAGCGGGTCTCGATGCCTGCTACGACGAGCATGAAGAACAGTATCGGCAGGAAGACGAGGGCAGTTCCGAAATCCGGCTGCGAGAGTACAAGTACCATCGGCAGGGCGACGATCGAGAAGGCGACGATGATGCGTCTCAGCACCGGTTCATGTTCCGAATTGTCAAGATATCTGGCAAGGAAGAGGATTACGATGACCTTCGTGAATTCCGAGGGCTGTATCCCGAGCTCCCCGACACCGATCCAGGCCCGGGCCCCGTTCACTACACGGCCGAAAAGCTTCGTGTATACGAGGATGACGACGAACAGGAGGTAGAGGCCGAGCGAGTAGTCCTTGATCTGGCGGTAGTCGATGAATACGAGGGTGATCATCAAGGCAAGCCCGACCGCGGCCCACATGACCTGTTTCATGTAATCGTTGGAGATGATGTTGCCGTCCGCAGTGACGCCTGAGGAAAAAATCGACAGTATTCCTATGACTGCCAGGAGTATCGCCGCGCCGAACGCGGCGAAATCCATGTTCCAGAACAGTGGATTCCTGGGATTCCTCATTCCGCGCGCCCCGGCCTCGGGATGAGGTAGCGGAGTCCAAGTGCATCGACCGCGTCCTCGTAGCCCTGGTTGGCGAAAATAGCCTGGTAGATGATGTTTGACGCGTAGGGTGCCCACCATTCCCAGGGATTGGAGGCCTCGACCATCACGACTACGACTATCGCCTCCTCGGGGGCAGCGTCCCAGGGACCATAGGAGACGAACCAGGAATGCCAGCGGTCTAGAAGGCCAACCTCGGCGGTGCCGGTCTTTCCCGCGACAGTCACTGCCTTCGTACTGATGGGGAACTTCACCGTGCCGTCGGTAACCACGAGGCGGAGATCGGCACGTACCTGTGCGAAGGTGTCGTGGGAAATGCGCGATTTCATGATGATCTCCGGATCGACACGTCGAAGGATGGCCCCAGACCCAGGATCGCGCAGCTCCTTGAGGAGATGCGGCCGGTAGACGACACCATCGTTCACAACCATCGCCATCATGTCGGCGACCTGGAGGGGCGTTACAAGGAGGTAGCCCTGGCCGATCGACAGGTTCATGGTGTCCCCCCCCAGCCATTTCTCATGGAAGCGGCGGTCCTTCCATTGGGGAGTGGGAACAAAGCCCTCGATCTCGCCCGGGATGTCGATTCCCGCCAGCTTGCCGTAGCCGAATTCCTTCGCATATTCGACGATCCGCTCCACACCGAGGTAGTCGCGGCCGACAGTCCAGAAATAGATGTCGCAGGATTGCATGAGGCCTACAGCCAGGTCGACCCAACCGTGCCCGGGTTTCTTGATGTGGCATTTGAACACCCGGTCGCCGTAGCTGATCTCTCCCGGACAGAGGACTTTCTTGTCGATGGGAAAGGCCTTCTCCTCGATGATTCCCGTGGTAAGGACCGTCTTGAAGGTCGAGGCAGGAGGATAGCTCGACTGGATCGCCCGGGCCATAAGGGGTGTCTTGGAATCCTGGAGGAGTCGGGCGTATTCGTCTCCCGCGGAGGGTCCCGAAAACTGGTTTGGGTCATACCATGGATAGGAAACCATCGCCAGGATCTCGCCCGTCGTGGGCTTGAGGATCACGACCGATCCCATCCGCTGTCCGAGCGCTGATTCCGCTATCTTCTGCATCCGCTCGTCAATGGTGAGCACGAGGTTCGCGCCCATGGTTGGTGGATCTATCACAGTCTTTTCCGAGGTTATGCTCTTTCCCTTGACGTCGACCATCCGGTATTCACGTCCATCAGTTCCACGGAGGTTGAGGTCGTATTGTTTCTCGATTCCCGCCTTTCCTATGATGTCACTGGACTGGTAGCCCTTGTTGTAGAGGATCTTGAGCTCGTCGCGGGTGATGTCGCCGACATAGCCGACCACATGGGTCAGGGAACCGGTTTCAACATAGTTCCTGACCGGCTTGCTCTGCCAGGTAACGCCTGGGAATTCATCGAGGCGCTCGGCGAGCTTGGTGACAATCGCGTAGGGAACCGAGGCGCGGATCTCGATCGCCTGGTACAGATGGTAATAGGCGGGGACCACTTTCCGCTTGATTTCCTCGCTCTTGATCTGGAGCAGGTTCGCAAGTTTCGAAAAGACTTCCTCTCGCCTCTGCGCGGGGAGGTTGGCCGGGATCACAGAGATCGCGAAGGAGTCGGTATTCAGCACAAGGGGCTGCCCGAAATCGCGGGCATAGATCTCTCCCCGCTGCGCTGGTATCTGGCTCGATTGACGCGCGATGTTGGAGGCCTTGCTTCGGTACTCCCCCCCACGGACCACCTGGAGGGAAAAAAGATAGCAGCAATACACAATGAATAGGACCAGGGAAACAGAACCCAGGGCCCTGATCCTGCGGTCGATGGAGGAGTTCGAACCATAGGATGGTCCCCTGGAACTCATCCCGACCTGCCCTTGCGCGTATCCGTCAGCCTGTGCAAAAGGCTGGCCACTGCGAAGACAATAGGCGCAGCTACGGCGTTGTAGCCCAATTCAATCCAGAACTGCGACCCGCCAAGATCATAGTTCGGCAGGCTGCTCCCGAACATGGATCCAAGAAGCTGGACCGCAAGGGCCTTGTAGACCGTCGCTCCAATTCCGAGGAGGGCTGGCATCAATACCCTGTCAAGATGTATCGAACCATGCAGAAAGGACGACATCCATGCTGCGAGGCTCGAGATGAAGGCGTTGAATCCGAGCGGAGCCGCCGAGAGTATGTCTTCTATGAGCCCTGCGATGAAGGAAGAAGTCGTTCCCAGGATCGGTCCATTCCTGTATGCCACGGCTATGACAGCCAGGAGGGCAAGATCGGGGATGATTCCCGCAATGGCGATTGGCTGGATCCAGGTCGTCTGGACCAAGGACAGGGCAACCAGGAACAAGGAGGAGAAGGCGATCTTCCCGATCATTCCTTGCCTCCTTCGGTGCCGAGGACCGGGCCATTCGCCTCTGCCTGGATGAGGACAAAGACATATTCCAGTCTGGTGAAGTCCAGAACAGGCTCGGCATCGATCTCAAGCGAGGTCTGGTAGGCAAGTTCCCGGATTCTTGTCACCCGCGCCAGCGCAAGCTCCGCAGGGTACAGTGACTCCAGGCCGGAGGTTACGATGAGGTCTCCCGGTTGGAGTTCATCCTTGGCACGCTTCCTGACATATTTTACCAGGAGCGGTGCCACATCGCTCCCCTGGCCGATGACGAGGCCCTCAAAACGTGATTTGGCAAAGCGGGAAGCCACATACGAGGAGTTGTCGTACACGGGGACGATCTGGCTGACGGACTGGCTTGCCTCGATCACGCGGCCTACCAGGCCTTGGACCCCATCCTGCCAGGCGATGACAGGCATGTTCTTCCGTAGCCCATCCCCGATGCCCTTGTCGATCGTAATGGTTGCATACAGGTTCCCGGGATCCTTCGCTATGATCCTGGCCGCCACCTTCGGCAGGTTGACCCGGGTCGAGAAACCGAGCTGGGCCAGAAGCCTCTCATTTTCGAGGCGAACATCCGCGTATTCCCTCTCCATTCGGTCCAGATTGCGGGTTTTTTCAAGGAGTGCGTCATAATCAGACCGAAGCTGTCTCAATTCGGAGATGGAAGTGGCGGTGTCCCCGATGAAGGTACCCACAGCTGCCATGCCACGCTGGAAAAAACCAAAGACGCTCAATCCGATGCGTTCCGGCACGCCCATCAGGCTGCGGGTCGAGACTATGAGGGAAAGAAGGCTCGCCAGCACGAGCAAGGCAGGAATGAATCGCTGGACCCGGTCAGGTCCCCTCCCCTTGTTCACGGCCATTGTCAGAAATTGAGGCTGTCGTAGACGCTCTGCGATCCGTCCTGGCTCCTCATGGTCTCGAAGTACTTGCCCGCTCCGATGGCGACGCATTCGAGCGGTCGTTCAGCAAGGAATACGGGCACTCCTGTTTCCTTCGCGACGAGCTTGGGGAATCCCTTGAGCAGCGATCCGCCGCCAGCCATGACAATGCCGCGCTCGACGATGTCCGCGGCAAGTTCGGGCGGGGTCTGGCCGAGGGTCTTCTTGATCACCTCCACGATCTGGTTCACGGGTTCCAGGAGGGCTTCGCGCACTTCCACAGAATCGATCTCGAGGCGGCGGGGAAGACCGGTGATGGCATCGGTTCCCTTGATCTCTACCTTCTCGATCACCTTGTCGGGCGAGGCATTGCCGATCTCGATCTTGAGGCGTTCAGCTGTCTGCTCACCTATGATGAGATTGTGGACATTCCTTATATGCCGGATGATCGCCTCGTCGAATTCATCGCCGCCGACACGGATGGCATTCGTGACGACCATTCCCTTCAGGGAAATCACGGAAATTTCAGAGGTTCCGCCGCCGATATCGCAGATCATGTGGCCTGCGGGCTCGGAAATGGGAATATCTGCGCCGATGGCTGCAGCGAGGGATTCAGTGATGACCTTGACAAAGCGCGCACCTGCCTTGTAGCCGGAATCCATGACCGCGTTCTCCTCGACCTTCGTGATGCACGAGGGGACGCCGATGACCATGCGCGGCTTCACGAAGAAGCGGCGAGGAATGACCTTCTGCACAAAATACTTGATCATCTTCTCGGTCATGTCGGGATCGGCTATGACCCCGTCGCGGAGCGGGCGCTTGGCTATGATGTCGCCGGGAGTCCGCGACAGCATCCGCTTCGCCTCAGCGCCGACAGCGACGACACGGTTGGTGCCACGCTCGACGGCGACCACCGATGGCTCGTTGATGACGATGC
>JBMOIK010000296.1:0-5508 GCA_049317365.1 Rectinemataceae bacterium
GACTGCCGGTGACATCACGACTACCAACGATGCGGTCGGGTTCGGGAGCGCAGTGATTTTAGCCGGTCCGGTTGCCTATGCGACTGCGGGAGGGAACGTAAGCTTTGGGTCTAGCCTTGATGGGGGGCAGAACCTGACGCTGACGGCGGGGACTGGCAATGTGAGTTTCAGTGGCGTGGTTGGCGCCACGCGGCTTGGGGCCATCTCGATCGTGAGCGCGGGTAACGTGACGGCAACGACGCTGAGCGCGGGGAGTCTTTCCCAGACTGCAGGCAGTGGTACGACGACCTTCAATGGGTCCCTGGACTTCAGTACGGCCTCTGGCTTGTCAGCAAACGCAGCCAACATCGTAGTCAATAACACAGTCCACACGAGCGGGAACGCTGTGGTTACGCTCAACCCGGGGACCGTGCTGACGATAGCAGCGGCTGGAGACATGACGCTCGACGGCGCCTTCAGCCAGGGAGGGAGTGGAACGGTATCGACTGCCGGTGACATCACGACTACCAACGATGCGGTCGGGTTCGGGAGCGCAGTGGCCCTGACGGGTGCTGTCGCAGTGTCAAGCGGTACGGGACCCATCACCTTCTCCGCCACCCTGAATGGAGCACAATCCTTGATAGCCAACTCAAGCGGTACCACGACCTTCGCTGCCGCCGTTGGCTCGACAGCTCCACTCATGTCGGTCACCACCGATTCTGCAGGAACCACCGCCATCAACGGTGGCCTCGTGAAGACCTCAGGCGCCCAGGTATTCAATGACGCAGTGACAATGAGTGCCGATCTATCATTGGATGCAGGAAGTTCCACAACGACCTTCGACGCCACAGTCACTGCAGTTGGCAAGATAACCGCAACTACCTCGGTCATTTTCAACGCCGATGTGACCCTCGGTGGCAGCAACTCTTCGCAATTCTCGCAGTCCGTCACCTTCGGCAAACCCTCAGGGACACAGGGTTTTTCCACCACCCACCCAGTCACCTTCGGCACGAGCGCAGCCGACCTGGTAACACTTTCCGGAGATTCAGCCACTGCCGTCACGATCAGCACTACGGCCAACAATGCCGGATTGGTCTTCAACTCCACCATTTCAGGGCCGCGATCCCTCAGCATTCAAACCAATGGCTCCGGCCGCATTGCATGGAATGCCCCGGTTTCGATTGGATCCACCAGCCTTGCCTCGGCCAATGTCCTGGTCAATACGGCCGGCCTCGACATAAAGGCCTCCACTCCGATATCAACCAGCACCAATAAGGATATTACTATCTATGTTGATGATCTCATCCTCCAGGGTGCCGGAGTCACCTTGGATGCTGGCAGCGGAATCGTCACCATCGCTCCGAGGAACAATTCAAACTCCATCGAATTCGCGCCGACTAACGATCCATCCATAGTGACTTCGACCTATATCAATTCCTCATTCTCCTGGATCAGGGCATCATCCTTGCATGTGGGGTCATCCTCCCAGACAGGCGATATCCACATTGGCAATACAATCCCTGGAACCAATGGAAGGGTGGTAGCTGGCAATGCGCTCGCCATCATCCAGGCTCAAAGCCTGGGGGGCCACGTCTATTTCGAGAATGACTATGATTCGGCTGCTAGCATCCAGGGCAAGAGTCTTGCCGTGTATGCGGGAAGCGGTGGGATTGCTTTTGGAAAAGGCAGCCTTGCGGTCACGACAAGTCTTGGAACAGGTTCCTTCACCGCAAATCCAGACAAGGTCACAGGCGCAGGGAAAGTGGTCATCGGACAGAATACGACGGTTTCCGCCAACGGAGGCATCTCTTTCTTCGGAGCGGATTCGACGATTGAGTCACCTGCAGCGAAAAGCCTCACGCTCAATTCCAGTGGCGTGACGACGCTGGAGTCCACAATAGGTGCAGCCAGTCCACTTGCATCCCTTGCGACTGATGCTGGCGGTACCCTTGTCCTCAAGGGCAGCGGTATCACGACCAGTGGCAGCCAGTCCTATGGAGAAGATGTCAGCGTAGTACCGCCGGGACAGGCATTCTCCTTCATTGCGACCTCGACCGGAACAGGGGCGGTTACCTGGCAGGGGAGGGTGGACGGTGCAACAGACATTACGATCAACACAGAGGGGGCGGCCACCTTCAACGCTGCCGTTGGAAGCCAGGCTGCCTTGGGTACGGCATCAGGGACCTCGCTGACCTTGGCATCCAGCGGCGATACGACCTTTGCCAGTAGCGCCACCCTCAAGACCAACTCCGGCATCCTCCAGTCGGGGAACGGACTCCTGACCTTCCACGAAAACGTGAATGTCCTTGGCAGCAGTACAGCCTCGAGCTTTTCCAACTCGGTAGTCCTTGACTCGGAAACCTTCACGAGTGCTGGATCAGTAAGCTTCGGAAGCGGAAACGGGGATTCGCTCTCGCTCGCAAACGGGGTGACGATGTCCGTGGCAGGCAATCTCGATGTGAAGGCTGCGACAAGCCTCTCTGGAGGCAGCGGCAAGGACGTCTCCCTGACTGTCGCGGGAGCCTTGACCTTCGCCTCGATGGCCTCTGTGACAGGAAACCAGGACCTGACCTTCACCGTGAGTGGAACTACAACCTTCAATGCTCCGCTTGGAGGAACGAGCGCTGCGACTGCCATCGGGGACGGTTCTGGACCATCCCTTACAATTGCTTCGAACGGGCCAACTGTCTTCGCGTCCACCGCAACTCTCAGGACCTCGCAGGGAATCACTCAGACAGGGAGCGGCCTCCTCACCTTCAACGAGAATGTGGATATCCTCGGAGCTGTCACCGCAACCCTCTTCGACAATTCAGTGGTCCTTGATTCAGAAGTCTTCACTAGCCCTGGATCGTTAACCTTCGGGAGCGGAAATGGGGACACACTCTCGCTCGCTAATGGGGTGGCGATCGCGGTGAATGGCAATGTGGACGTGAAGGCGGGGACTAGCCTATCCGGTGGAGTAGGAAAGGATGTCACGATGACGGTCGGAGGGACCCTCGCTTTTGCCTCGATGGCCCCGGTTACGGGAAACCAGGATCTCTCTCTCACCATAACGGGGACTACGACCTTCAACGCAGCCGTGGGAGGGTCAGGAGCGGTGACAGCCATCGGCGATGGCACTGGGCCATCGCTCATGATTTTCTCGAGTGGCCCTACAATATTCGATACCTCAGCGACTCTCAGGACTTCGCAGGGCATCGCTCAAACAGGGAGCGGGCTCCTGACCTTCATGGAGAACGTGGACATCCTCGGTGCCGCTACAGCGACAGCTTTTGACAACTCGGTAGTGCTTGACTCGGAAACCTTCACCAGCGTGGGTTCGATCAGCTTCGGAAGCGGCAACGGAGATACGCTATCGCTTGCCAACGGGGTCAACCTCGTAGTGACGGGAAATCTCGACGTGAAGGCAACGACAAATCTATCGGGAGGTGCGGGGAAGGATGTGGCGATGACGGTCGGAGGGGCCCTGACCTTCGCATCGATGTCCCCGGTGAGCGGAAACCAGGACGTGGCGCTCACGGTGTCTGGCACGACGACCTTCAACGCTCCCCTTGGAGGGACGATCTCGGCAACAGCCATCGGAGACGGAAATGGCTATTCATTCATAATTGCTTCGACTGGAGAAACGGTCTTCGGAGCGACTGCGACGCTCAGGACCGCGCAGGGCATTGCACAGACAGGAACCGGCAGGGTCAGTTTCAACGAGAGCATTGACATCCTCGGGAATGCGCCTGCCTCGAACTTTGCCCATTCAGTCTTCCTCGATTCGGAGGTCTTTACGAGCGCAGGTTCGGTGACCTTCGGCACGGCCGCCACCGATGGCCTGGCCCTGGCGAATGGCGTGGTATTCCTTCTTTCGGGGAGCGGAGACCTCGACATCAAATCAACCACTACCCTTTCAGGCGGAGCTGCCAAGGATGTTTCCCTCACCACAGCTGGCTCCATCTCGATCGAAGCGCCATTGGATGGTGCACAGGACCTCTTTCTTTCCTCTGCCGGGCCAACCCTGGTCACCGCGCCTATCGGTGCAACGACGGCACTGGGTGATGGTGTAGGTGCAGCTCTCACAATTGCTTCCGCTGGAAGCACGACCTTTGGAAGCACAGCGACGCTGAAGACGGCATCTGGAATTGTCGTCAGTGGCACGGGAAACCTTGTTTTCGAGAACAATGTCACTGTGGGCGCAGGTGATGCGGCGACACGAATCGATTCCAATATCCGTTTTGCGCCCGAGCTGTCTACAGGCACTACCTGGACCAGCGCTGTCGACACGACACTGGGCAGCATCGGCAAGGCCCTCGTTCTCGATGTACCGTCGCAGACAACGGCACCGGGCGTTCTGGTCATCGTGCAACAAGGTACGAGCAACCTCACCATCAATGCCGCGGTTTCCCTCGGTGCCGATTTGACCCTGAACATCGGAGGGAACTCGACTGCCGCATCAACCATCGATGGAGCGATAAAGCTCACGGTCAACACGACAGGCCAGGCCACCTTCAATGGCGCCATAGGAAAGGATGTTGCTTTGGCCGATCTCGTGGTCACAGGTATCGGTGGTATTGCCATCAACGGCGGTAGTGTCGCCACCACCGCAACCCAGACCTGGTCTTCTCCTGTTACAATCGGGGCAGACCTTGCCGTTTCAGGCAATGGCCTGAGTTTCCTGAAGACCATCGACAATTCGGGCACGACTGCCCATTCGCTCACAATTACCGGAACGGCAGCCACAAATGGTTCCATCCTGGTAGATGGAGCTATCGGCTCGATCCAGGCCCTGTCCAATATCTCTATTTCTGCCCCTGTTGATCTCATCCTGACCGGCATCGGCGCAATAGGAAAGGATGGCACTACCGGGACGGTCACCGTTTCCACAACGGAAGCTGGTACGATTCTGCTCAAGGGCGGAAGCTACAGGTCAGGCGGTCTCCAGTCTTGGTCAGCCGTACCGCGTGGACTTCGTGCCCGTTTCGATATCGATTCGGAATGGGGGTCCAGCGGATCGACTGTAAGTCTTCCATCCACCGATCTCTATCTCGACGCCCCTGGCACGACGCTTACCCTGGAATCGGCATTTTCCCTGCGCAGGCTCGTGGGCTATCGCGGGACCCTTGCCCTTGCTGGTCAGACTATCTCGACAATGATAGCTTCCACACCTGACAGCCTTCCCGGAGAAGGTGATTTCGCGCTTTTTGGCCTGACCTATTCGGCCATCGACAAGGACTGGAAGGATCCTGCCAATACCCGCTTCGCCTATCATACGGCTACCCTGAGCACCCCGAATCCAGGACTTCGCTACCTGCCCGGCGGCGGTACCTATGACAGCACGACCGGCCTCTTTTCGACGGCACCCACCCTGTCTCTCGCGGATCTTGCCCAGTCCTCGATCGTGGTCGCAATGCGAAACAAGCACTTATTGTCTCTGTGCGGCATCGGCTTCAACATATACCAGCATCACCTGGGAATCGTTGACTAATCTTGTTCCACCTGTAAGTGGTACAGGTACTTTCTCTGATATACATGCGGTGAACC
>JBMOIK010000297.1:0-5504 GCA_049317365.1 Rectinemataceae bacterium
CCACCCTGGTTCTCATTCAGGGCATCATCCAACATTTCCGCGCCACCGGCCGGGGGCGCCATGACGAAAACCTCCGCATGGTCATTCCCGTGCTCACGATCCTCATGGCGGTGATCATGCGCACGGAGGGCGCGCGGATCGTGCTGTTTTTCGGGATCTTCGGCATCCTGAGCATCGTCCAGTTCCGTTCCTCCCTCACTGACCAGAGAGGCATCACCTTCATCCTCTTTTCGGTCATCGAAGGGCTCCTGATCGGCGTGAACAACTACATGCTCGCCGCCCTCAGCTTCCTTGTGGTCACCGGGGCGGTCATCCTGGGACTCTCGGCCTTCAAGCATAGACAGTACGCCATCCTTTCGCTCCGTTTCAGCGGGGAGGCTGCCGAGGCGAAAAAGCTCCTCGAAACGCTCCTCGACGAGCTGGGCCAGAGCTACCGCTTCCTTGGCTATGCCCTGGACGCGGGAGCCGACAAGGCTGGAGAACCCCGTGCCAGGCGCCGCCTCCGCTATGAGCTTCAGGAGGCAGAGGAGGGGAGCATCCTGGTCCGGACCGGCCGACTGGAGGAGGAAGCTACTGCGAGGGGCTGGAAAGTACGCATCAGAAGAGCCTGAGAACCTGGCTTTGACCGGACGGGCAGGCCCATGAGCCACTCGGCGATCAAGCCCGCCGCTGTCAACCGTCGAAGCTCGCCCCCGAGGCTCTGATCCATTTCCAGCTACCACCTTTCGGGCGAACGCGGGCGAGTCCCTGGGAGAAGGCTTCAGCCCTGTCCCATTGGGGCGGAAGCTTCCACTCTCCGCTACGGTCTATGTAGCCCCAGAGTTTCTTTGCGCTGTCCTGGGCTGCTGCGAGGCCGAGGGAAAACTCCCGGGCTTTTTCGAAATGGGCAGGGATGGCGAGCCGGCCCTGCGCGTCGAGATAGCCCCAGCCCTTGCCACGCTTGACCGCTACAAGACCCTCCGAGGGCTTTCCCACCTGGTCGTACTCAAAGCCACAGAGGAGCTTTCCTGATCGGTCCATGATCGCCCATTTGCCCTGTTTCCGGACGGTAGCCAGGCCCTCGTGGAAGTCATCGGCCTTGTCGAAGAGCTCCTGGGATAGGGCCTCGCCCGTCGTCTGGATAAAGGTCCAGTGCTCGCCTGTCTGGACCCGGGCGATCGAATCGACAAAGTGGTAGGCCTTCGTGTAGCGGGGGGGGATGGCCAGATGGCCCGAGCGATCGATGTAGCCCCACTCCGATCCCCGCTTGACCGGGGCCAGGCCATTGATGAAATCGCCGCCTCCCTCGTATATGGCCGCGATCACCGTGTAGCCGGTCACATCGACCCAGCCGAAGCGGCTTCCGTTCCATACCAGGGCCAGGCCCTCGGAGAAGCTTCCGACATCCTCGTAGCTGGGTTCGAGGATGAAACGCCCCTGGGGCCCGATCAGGCCCCAGAGTGTCAGGACCCTGACCCAGGCTACCCCGGATCGAAAGGACCGCGCCTGCTCATAGATGCTCGCAACGACCATCTGGCCCTTGGTGTCGATGTAGCCCCACTTGGGGCCGTTCATGGCCGGTATGGGAGAGTCGCCCACCTCCACCTGCACCGCAGAGCGCCCCTCGGAAAAGGGCCTGGCATCGAGGAAGCTGCCTGGGATGGGGTGGGAGCCATCGGGCGCGAGGAAACCTGCCTTGCCTCCCTTGCTGGCGACAATCCAGGAATCCGGGGATGACTGGGCTGACACCTGGGCCTGCACCTGGATGGCGGACAGGGCGAGGATGGCACTGAGGAGGAGAGGCACTTTCGGAACCTGAGGCTGGGCTCGAACCGGAACCCGACAGGGGCCTCCCTGAAAATCTGGAACCTGCATCCCCGGAGAATGGGCTTTCCCCGCCCCCGAGATCAAGGAGAGGGGACGAGGACCCCCCCTACTTCGAGGCCAGCGTCCACACTCCGTCCCAATTGGGTGGAGCCTTCTGGTTCAGGACCTGGCAACGCTTGCGGAGGAGGAGGGAGGGGTTCAGCGCGGCGGGATCGGATTCAAGGGCTGCCGATTTCGCGAACAGGCCCGTGGCAGCATCGAAGTTCCCCAATCGGTATTCCTCGAAGGCGCGGGCGTAGGCTGTGGCGAGATCGCCCTGCCTCCCTCCGACATTGCCCTTTCGTCCCAATAGTTCATAGATTTTCACGCCCTTCTCCTTCCCCTTCACCCGGACGGAGTCGATGAGGCGGAAGTCGAAGCCCTCGAACTGCGATTCGGCGGCGAATTCGCTGACGAGGTTGTCGAGCCCGTACTGCTTGCCGGCGGACTCAAGGCGCGCCGCGAGGTTCACCGGATCGCCGATCATGGTCAGGTCGATCCGGGCCTCGGCCGCGCCGATGTCGCAGAGGATGACCTCCCCCGTGTTGAGCCCCATCCGGATGGCTATGGGATCCGCTTTCAGCTGGCGGTGGCTTTTGTTCATAATTATGAGCTCTTCCCTGATCCCGCTCATGAAGCCCAGGGCAGAGGCGGAGGAGCGGGCCGGGTCGTCGTCTATCCAGAAGGCCATGCAGGCGTCCCCGATGAATTTGTCGATGTCACCGCCCGATTCCATGATGACGCGGGTCATCACCGTGAAGAGGGTGTTGAGCTGGTCCACCACATCGCGGGGGGAATAGCGCTCGCAGCGGTTGGTGAAGCTCTGGATGTCGCTGAAAAATATCGATGCGTTGCGGCTGTAGGCCCGCGTCGTGTCCTCCGCCCCCGAGAGGATCGATTTTTCGAGGGCCATTTTCCGGGAGGCCTTCGAGACATACTTTTCTATGTGGGCCTTCTCGTTCTCGGCCCGCTGGTTGGCTATCATGCGTTCGATGTTGGCTAGGAGGGCGTCCTGGTTGAAGGGCTTCAGGATGACTCCCTTGGCTCCCGCCTGCATGACCATCCTGACCTCGGCCTGGTTGTCGTGGTCGGTCAGGACGGCGAGGGCCCCGCGGTGGGCCCGTGGCAGGGATTGCATGCCCCGGAGGAGGTCGATGGCCGAACCGTCGGGCAGTTCGGTCTCGCTAATGACCGCCTCGAAGGCGAACTTCTGGAGGATCTTGATCGCGTCCTTGATGCCTGAGCAGACCCTCGGGCAAAAGCCCTGCTTCGTCAGGGTGGTGGTGATGTTCCGGGCGATGTTCTGGTCAGGTTCAACTATGAGGACATTTTCCCGGCCGACGAGGTTGCGGTGGAAGATCCTCTCGAGGCGGGAAAGGAGGTCCGGGATATGCACGGGCTTGGTTATGTACTCGTCGACTCCCGCGGCGAAGCCCCTGCGCTGGTCCGCGAGCGATCCGAGCGTGCTCGACATGATGATCGGCATGCTGGCCAGCTCCGGTATCCTGCGGATGGCGCGGCAGGCCTCGAAGCCGTTGAGACGCGGCATCTCGATGTCGCAGATGACCAAGTCGGGCCGGAGTTCAGTAGCCTTGTCGAGGCCCTCCTGTCCGTCCATGGCTGAAAAGGTCTCGTAGCCCGCCTCGGCCAGGGGAGGGCAGATGTGCTTATGGACCAGACGCGAGTCGTCGATCAACAGGATCCTGCGCTTCTTGTGCACCAGGTCGTTCAAGGCGGCCACAAGGTCATCGCGGGAGACGGGAAACTGGATGAAACGGTCGATCGAGGTATGGGCATATTCCTGGACCCGGTAATCAGCCGAGAGGAGGACGATCTTGATCGTATCGGGAAAGAGCCGCTTCAGTTTCTTGCACATCTCGAGCATGTCGTACTCGTGCGAATCGGACTGGAGCACCAGGATGCCCTGGGGATCCTCGGCGACCTTCAGGGCGAACTCCCGATAGTCGATGAAGAACTCGTCATCGGGCCTCAGTGTGGACTTCAGGTAGCTGCGGAAGAGCTCGTTCTCGATGCAGAAGACGACTTTCCCGAGGCTCCGGTTGCGCATCATCATCGCGCTGCCCCTGCCATGATGTGGCTGTCCAGGAGGGCTATCAGCTCGGTGCCGTCCACTGGCTTCCGGAGGACCCGGGCGATGTCCAGGCTGGAGGTCCGCCGCTCGTCGGAATCCTTTGCGGTGATCAGGAAGACCGGCGCGTTCCGGTAGGCATCCATCTTCCGCAACCGCTCCACGAATTCGTAGCCGTCCATGAGGGGCATCATGATGTCGACGCAGAAGGCCGCGAAGGTCTTCTGCCTGGAAGCCTTGAGTGCATCGAAGCCGTTCTCGGCCGTCTCGACCCTGTAGTTGCTCTGCTTGAGGATGTTCTTCAGGTTCTCCCTCTGGATGGCCGAGTCATCGACCACAAGGATGGCGGGCTGCGCCACGTCGCTGACCGGTCCGGCGGCCCTCGTGGCAAGCTGGAGACCCTCCACCATGGAGACGGTCTCCACGAGCTGCCGGGGATCGAGTATCAGCACCAGCCTGCTGTCCCGCAGTATCGTGCAACCCATCACAAAGGGTACCTTCTTGACGAAGCGGCCCAGGGTCTTGACCAGTATCTCCTGGCGCCCGGCCACGGCGTCGACGAGGATCCCCGTCAGGCGGTTCCCGTCGGTAAGCACGACCATCTGTATCCTGTCCCCCCGGAACTGGCTCTGGGGGAAATCGAGGATGCCCGAGAGGCTGGCCACCGGAATGGTCATTCCCTGGTGGTTGTAGATCATCCGGCTGCCGATCCTCCCTATGTCTTCGTATCGCACCGCGATCAGGGCCTCGATGTTGAGGATCGGCAGGGCGAACTGGTGGAAGGACTCCTGGACAAGGAGGATCTTCACAATTGCGAGGGTCAGGGGCAGCTTGAGGCGGAACAGGGTGGATTCCCCCCTGTGGCTCTCGATCTCCACCGAGCCGTGGAGCTGGTTTATCGCGGTCTTCACGACATCCATGCCCACACCGCGGCCCGAGAGGGCGGTGACGGTGTCATTGGTCGAGAAACCGGGCTGGAAGATCAGGTCGAAGATCTCGCTGTCGCTGTACGCGGTGCCCTCGCCTTCCGGGACCAGACCCTTTTCGATGCCCTTGGCCAGGATGCGGTCCCGGTCGAGGCCCTTCCCGTCATCCTTGACCTCGATCACTGCAAAGGATCCGTGATAGTAGGTTTTTAGGCTGATGGTCCCCGTTTCGGACTTTCCGGCCAGGGCACGGTCGGCGGGAGCCTCGATGCCGTGGTCCACCGAATTGCGGAGCATGTGGAGGAGGGGATCGGCGAGCTTGTTGATCAGGACCTTGTCGAGTTCGGTGTCGCCACCCACGATCTCCATGCGGACCTGCTTGCCGATCCCCCGGGCGAGGTCCCGGAGTTGCATCGGGAAGCGCTCGAAGAGGCTGGATATGGGCACCATCCTGAAGCTCATCGCCCCGTTCTGGAGGCGGTTGCTCAGCTGTTCGAGGGTTTCGAGGTTCTTCTGGAGCTGCTTCTGGATCTCCTCTATTGTGAGGAAATTCAGGTTGAGTTCCTCAAGGAGGGACATCTCCCTTCCCGAGTTGTCCGGCAGGAGGCGCACGACCATTGGCCCGAGGAGCTCGGCGAGCCTGT